>MAXL01000226.1 GCA_001751005.1 Desulfobacterales bacterium S5133MH16 | reverse complement strand
GCGTGCAAATTTTGTAATCATGAGGCGTACTTTTCGTACGTTGAATGATTACGAAATGCAGCACAACGCAGAAGTTGGACTTTTTACGAAACCGTCAAAAATAACTGCTTCCATCCCAACAGTGAGTACATAATTTTTCTTTTGGCAGACCGATCGCTTTTACAAGATTCTCCAGTTTTTGATATTTTAATGACGTAAGTTTCAACCGTTGCCTGATTTTTTCAACCATTGCCTGATTTTTTTCTGAATTTGAATTTGCATATTCATCTAAAAATTTATCGTCTGTATCCTCGAGTTCCCTTATGGCTTTTCGTCCTGCAAGATCCAGTGTTGATCGAGAGGTTGAAAAATTGAGAAACTCGCAAGGATAAATCAAGGTGGGGCATGCGGGGCGCATATGAACCTCGAATGCACCGCAGTCGAATAATATTTGTGCATTATCCTGCAATTGAGTGCCCCTGACGATTGAATCTTCACAAAAAAGAATCTTTTTCCCCTCAATCAGTTCTCTAATGGGAATCAGTTTCATTTTGGCGACAAGGTCTCTGATGCTCTGATCCTGAGGCATAAAGCTTCTCGGCCATGTGGGGGTATATTTAACAAAAGGCCTTATATATGGAATATTTTTCTCATTGGCGTAACCGATTGCATGGCCGGTGCCTGAATCCGGGATTCCGGCAACAAAATCGATTTTATAATCATCCTCTTTTCCTAAAGCCGAACCGCATCTGTAGCGCACAAATTCCACATTAATCCCTTCATAGCTTGAAGCGGGATAACCATAGTATACCCACAGGAACGCACAAATCTGCATTTTTTCCCCGGGCTTCTTTTTCTGTTCACATCCATCCGCCGTCATAAAAATAATTTCACCCGGGCCAAGATATTTATAAATCTCAAAACCCAGGTTGGGAAATGCACAGGTTTCCGAAGATGCGGCATAAGCGCCATCTTTTTTGCCGATAATGACAGGAGTTCTCCCTAATTTATCCCGGGCGGCATAAATTCCTTTTTCCGTAAGTAGGAGCAAAGAACACGAACCTATAATGGCTTCCTGAGCATTTTGGATGCCTTGCTCAAAAGAATCTCCATCGCAGATTAATGTTGCTACAATTTCTGTTGGGCTTAAGTCCCCACCGCTTGTTTCGGAAAAATGAATTTTCTTTTGAAAAGCTTTTTTTGCAAGTTCCGCAATATTGTTTATTTTTCCAACAGTAACAATACCAAATCTTCCCAGGTGAGACCCGAAGATCAACGGCTGAGCATCGTAATTGCTGATAACTCCGATACCTTTATTACCGGAAAATTCGGGAAGATCTGACTCGAATTTGGATCTGAAATAGTTATTTTCAATATTATGAATGGAACGTGAAAATCCGTCAGCGTTTTTTGTAGCAAGACCTCCTCGTTTTGTGCCGAGATGAGAATGATAGTCTGTTCCAAAAAACAGATCGTTTACACAGTCTTCTTTAGAAACAACACCAAAAAAGCCTCCCATGAATAATCCCTTCCTGTAAAAATTAGTTCAAAAAAAATATTATTATAGTCGCTATAGTTGTTCTATAAAAAATATTCAACAGTTAAGTCATGCCGGGGGAAAAATATTCGAACTGGAGATTAAGAAAAGACCGCTCAATTGGGGCTTTACTAAAGGATTAAATGTCTCCGCAGCTCCGCCTTTGGCAAGATGGGGAATGCGCTCGCTGTTCCGGCTCAATGGGCAAGCTGCGAAATTGGTGTCCGCTGTTGCGGTCCATGGGCATTCAGGAAAAACTGAAGTTGCTGATTATTCATGGAGCGGTTGAATTAAAAAAAACTCTCGGACCCCTCATTTATTTAAGCACACAAATATTTACCCATGAAGAATTCCCCGGTAGTTTACAGTCCCAGAACAACCAGCCATCAACGGAGTTACGTGTTATTGATGCAGCTGCTGCCGAAGGCGATAAAAATTTCTTTCCGTTTATCATCAAAGCACTATTAATCACTTGGGCATAGTAGAAATAACCTTTGTATTTACAACGGAATTCTGTTCCATTGGGGAATGCAACCCCATCGACGATCCACGACACGTCGCCGACGGCATTTTTGGGACTTTTTGGGTTAATACGGTCTGTTTTAAAGGATTGTTGCGAAGGAATTTCAACACTCAGGTCGAAATCGGTTTTAATGCTTTCCATAGGCCCCCCTTAAAGTTTAAGCATGACATGAGAGTATGGCTGACATTAATGGATGAAGGAGTATAAGGATCTATAAAACATAAATATATTGTTAGCAAAAATTAATCTATGATTCAAGAATTAAGTTGAACTTAATTTGAGATAACAATGGAAATGAAATTTCCGGATTTGATGGAAGGCCGTATTGATTAGAGAATATGTCAAGAACCGGGAAAATAAAGATCCGGGCCCAAAGGACCCGGATTTGGTTTATCCCTGAAAGGGGGTATCATTACATTCTTTAAACGAATTAAAACCCTATAAAAATCGAGATTTGAGTATGATAAGGATCAAACAAGACCCTGATCCAGCATGGCATTCACCACCTTTGTAAACCCGGCGATATTCGCACCTGCCATATAATTTCCGGATACACCGTACTCGGCAGAGGCATTCAGACAGGTCTGGTGGATGTTTTTCATGATCATCTTGAGGCGGCGATCCACTTCATCTGCGGGCCAGTTCAAACGCATGCTGTTCTGTGCCATTTCCAGGCCGGATACGGCCACCCCACCGGCATTGGATGCCTTGCCGGGTGCATACAGAATTTTCTTGTCCAAGAAAATGTTAATGGCTTCCGGGGTGCTCGGCATGTTGGCCCCCTCGCAAACCAAGTGAACACCGTTCTTCATCAGGTTTGTTGCATCTGTTTCGTTGATTTCATTCTCGGTGGCACCGGGAAAGGCGCAGTCTGATTTGTGGTTCCACAAAGGATTATAATCTAAAGAAGTATCCGCTTCTGTGTAAACCGCTTCGGAATACTTGTCAATATACTCACTGATTCTACCGCGTTTGATATTTTTCAGCCGTTTTACAAAGGCGAGTTTGTCAGTGTCAATCCCCTCTTCATCATAAATATAGCCGGAAGAATCGGAAAACGTAACCACCTTGCCGCCAAACTCAATAATTTTTTCCACTGTGTACTGGGACACGTTGCCGGAACCCGATACCAGACAGGTTTTGCCTTCAAGCGTTTGGTTTTGAGTTGCCAACATTTCAGCGGCAAAATAAACACTACCGTAGCCGGTTGCTTCCGGACGGATAAGACTTCCGCCCCAACCTAGACTTTTACCGGTCAAAACGCCGGTGAACTCGTTGCGCAACTTCTTATACATTCCAAAAAGATAGCCGATTTCCCTGGCACCCACACCGATGTCTCCTGCCGGGACATCCGTATCCGGACCGATATGGCGAAAAAGCTCGGCCATGAAACTCTGGCAGAACCGCATCACCTCGTTATCAGATTTTCCCTTGGGATCAAAATCCGATCCACCTTTGCCTCCCCCCATGGAGAGGGTGGTCAGCGCGTTTTTAAAGACCTGTTCAAAAGCCAAAAACTTGAGAATGCTCAAGTTGACTGATGGATGAAATCGCAGACCGCCCTTGTAAGGTCCGATGGCACTGTTCATTTGGATCCTGAATGCACGGTTGACATGCACCTGCCCCTGATCATCCATCCACGGAACTCGAAACATAATCACGCGTTCAGGTTCCGTAATTCTTTCCAGGACAGCATCTTGACGGTATTGAGGATTTCGGTCCAAAACAGGTTGAACTGACTCAAGTACCTCTTCCACAGCCTGATGAAATTCCTTTTCGCCCGGATCTCTATTCTTTATCAAATTCAAAATGTCCGTCATATACAACCTCCTGTCAATTTAATTATAAATCATCACACATTGAGATTTTTTACCGTCAATTTTAAGGGTAAAAGGGTTATTCAGTCTAACATGCCGTAAATAAGTAGTTTCATGAATGGCAGGCTGTGAACCCACCCACTCCCAATCAAAATAATCGTCCGAGCCTTCAGTAACCGTAATGTAATGAATACCCAGAGACGTTATATTTTGAAAAAAGTGCGATCCCTGGGAAGGATCAGCCTTTAATTTTTCATTTCTAAGTTCAATCATGGCCCTTACCCCTGAAATATTGCGCCATTGCACCGGTATTCCAAGCCATCTGTCGGCGGATCCCCACCGTCCGGGACCAACCAGAAGATAGGGGCGTTTTTCTTTAAGCAAGCCTGCATTTAACTTATCAATTTCTTCTGCTATTTTTATCGTAGCTTTTGGTTGAAAATCATCTGGCTTAACATATACAATATCTGCAATTTCATCATTTTTTCCATTTCCAAGGGCTTGTTTGGAAAGGCAAAAGGCTTTTTCAATTTCTTTCCGGGTAATTTGAACTTCAAACCTTTCTCCACCGGCAACCATGGGTCGCATCTGAAGAAAAAAGAAATCGCTTTTCTTTTTTTTATCGGAACTTAAGTTTACCGAAAATTCAATCTCTACAGGGCATCCCATGCCCTTTCGTCCCAATTCGATCAGGTCTGACAATAATTGAGGTAACGGAAATAGATTGTACTTGAGTATCTGAGAAAAAGTTAAAATCTTGGGCCCGGGCATATATCCTGTATCACGAATACGATGTTCTTCCGGCACATACGTACTGGCAAGTATCTTAACAGGATACTCCGCTTCAGCATCGTCAACCTCCCTTTTTTCCAGGTTTGAATGTCTCAGGAAGTTAAGTTCATCGGGATAATTTTTAATCTTCAAGGCATAAAAAAAACGCTGGGCATTTGCCAGGATATCATCAACCATGGAAAACTGGGGCATAACGCTTGGATATTTTGGAGAAAAGCGCACCGTTCGGCCACCTTCCACAACGGTTCTGCCCAACCCCAGAGCAATATGGGCAATTCCCTCTTCAGATTTCATTTTGGAAACCGGATAAAAATTATGAGACTGGACCACTCCGGAAATGGCCGGGTAAAAATAATCTCCATATTCTTCTCCGGTCAGTTGCTGGATGATGACCGCCATGGCCTCTTCCTGAGGCTGGTTTGATGTACTTCGGGCAAATGCCTTGGCATCTTCATAATAGGTAGACGCATACACCAGCTTTATAGCGGTAATCAGATGGCCCAGTCGCTTGGAAAGATCGGAATGGTTATTGGGAATCATATAGGTTTCATAAATTCCGGCATACGGCTGGAACTGAGCATCTTCAAGCAAACTTGAAGAACGGATCGACAGGGGATATTTCACCTGGGTCAGGTAAGATTCTAATTCTCTTACCAGCCACTTCGGCATATCTGCCTGTAAAAATGCGGCGGTGACTTCTTCATTCGTATAACTTTGGGTTGCAAAATCCTTTAGGTCGTTCTGTGCGATAAAAGATTCAAAACCGTCCGTACTCACAACCAGAGTTTTTGGAATTTCGATGTTAATTTCGGGATAATTCTCGTAAATTTTCGGATTCTGATGGAGCAGGGCGGACATAAAGGCTAAACTCCGGGCCTTGCCCCCCAATGATCCCTGGCCGATTTTAACAAAGTCCATAACATCTGCATCGAAATTATGGCTTTTGAATTGAGCGACCACACCTTTTAGACGCCACTTCCGTAACGCATGGACATTGGCAATGATATAATTCCTTATTTCATGGGCGCTTGCAAAATCAGAGGCTTTGACCTTGCGAAACTTGGAAGCAAGGGGGATTTCCGAACGAGACATAATCCAGTTGGAAAAGTGATTGCGCTTGGCATGATAATAAATCGATTCATCCGGTATATGAGCAACCTTTTCCTCAAGAGCACGAAGGTCAGACGCCCGATCAATTTCCGTGCCGTCCGGCATGCGGAAAACAAAATCTCCAAATCCTAAATAGTTCAGAAAAAAATCTTGTAACTCTGCAAGAAGATTTGGAGAGTTCTTGTCCAGAAAAACAGCCGGAATTTGATCTGCTTTTGCCTTATTGGATGATTTTGAACTCATCAGGAGAAGGGGAAGATCAGGAATTTCCTTTCTCATTTGTGACAGTAGCACAAATCCTGCATCATCAATCAGCCTTCCATTTTTAGGGATGCGGGTATCCGATATAATGCCGAACAGAAATGACCGGAACTTTTGGCACAGTTCCATGGCCTCTTCATAGTTTTCCGCCAACAGGATTTTGGGCCTGGCCCGCATTGTGAGCAGCCGGTGTTCTTCGTTGAGACCGACTCCAAGGACAGCCTGGGTTTGTTTGACAATCTCTTTGTAAATCATGGGCAGAAAAGAAGAGTAGTAAACCGGGGAATCCTCAACCAGAATCAGTACCCGGACCATTGCTTTCCGGGTGTCGTATTCGACATTCAGGCGGTCTTCCACGTTTTTAACCAGCGCAAGCAACAGATCGGAATTGCCGGACCAGATAAAACTTTTGTCAATCCCTTTACAATTTTTGCTTTCCGGAAACGGATAAATACCTATGGGGCTGTGAGCCAGTAGAATCACCGGAAGACTCGGGTTGAGCTTCTTAATTTCAAGGCCCAATGAAAAAGCATCCATGTCATCGACATGGGGCATAGTTAGAACCATATCGAATTTTTTCTTATTCAAGTGAGACAGCGCTTCTCGAGCCGAAGACGTCCGTGTCACCCTGGGAGGCAGGCTAAGATTTAACCCGCTGTATTCATTTATTATTCTTGATGCCGGACTGCCATCTTCTTCCATTATGAACACATCATAGGGACTGGAAACAAATAAGATTTCACGAACCTTGATTGACATCAACTCGTGAAAAACTTTTAAGTGTGAATAAAATTCACCGGGTATTTGACTGTATTCTTGAATCATCCTATGTCCCGATTTGATGATTTTTGATCAGGATGGCAGCGGAAAAAAAGCGGTCCCAAGGCCGGGCTGGAACCACCAGAGGAGTTATTAAGCTGCCTCTGGTGGTTATTGTAATGCCATTTATATATTTTTTCAAGAATCGATTATCTGGAGAGCTTCCTCCCGATAGGCGTCCATTACATACGGCGTACCTGTGACTTTGGCACACTCTTCGGTAAGTGAGAATATGTCATTTCGACTGATGTATTTGACGGCCCAGTTTCTGGATCCAGCCATTATTTGTTGAAGTCCAACCTTGATTTTATCAGTCACGGTGAAAATGCCGATTGCACCCAAAGGAAGACGTTCGGCTTCCGAACCGTATTTTTCTTTTAACACTTCATAATTCATAAATATTTCTTCTCTGGTTGATCCAAATCTCGAAACGGTAGTCGGAAGACCACCGTCTTCTCCTCGCAACCACTTTTCAGTATTCTTACCCACCATACCCGGGATCATTAACGCGCGGCCCATACATACGGCCTTACAGTACGGTGCACCTAAAGCCAGTGCTTTGAAAACATGATCCTCGGAAGAAAAACCACCGGCAAATGCTATGTCCGGGGCCCGTTTCCCCCGTTGGGCGAGGCGTTCACACAATTCATAGGCCATGGAGTGAAGGTATATGGATGGAATACCCCACTCGGTCATCATTCTCCAGGGGCTCATTCCGGTTCCTCCCGGAGCGCCGTCAATGGTCAGAAGATCAATATCGGCATCGCTGGACCAGCGTATGGCCATGGCCAGTTCTCTCATCGGATAGGCGCCTGTTTTCAACGTTATCCGTTTGGCGCCTAGTTTTCGCATCCTTTCGACTTCATTCATAAAGCCTTCCTGATCAATGAATCCGAGACGCGAATGCCGCTCAAATTGCTTTAGGGGACCCGCCTTAAAAGCAGCCTGAAAAGCGGGTTTTTCCGGGTCCGGCGTAACAATGTAGCCACGTCTTTTCAATTCCAGCGCCCGGTCCAGAGAGTTTACCTTAATTTCACCACCGATACACTTGGCGCCTTGCCCCCATTTTAGTTCAATGGTTTCGACGCCAAACTTATCAATTACGTATTCCGCAACTCCGTTACGGGTATCCTCAACGTTCATCTGTACGAGGATATCCCCGTAGCCTTCATGATAGCGACGATATTCTGTTATACGGCGGTCCATCTCCGGAGATTTCGTAATCTTGCCGTTTTTGTCGAGTTCCAACCCAGGATCAATCCCGCATACATTTTCACCACACACCAGGCTGATACCGCTGATTGCAGCTCCTATTGCAAAGTGTTCCCAATTTCTGCGGGCAATATCCGTACTGCCGAGGGCGCCGGTAAAAATAGGAACTTTCATTTTTACCTTGTCGGTGACACCGAAAGATGTTTCAGTATCCACTGCCGGAAATGTTGCCTTATCCGGATCAGGGTCTATTCCTTTGGCCCCAAATGCGTAGCCCATAATATTAAGGTGAGAGTAGTCAACCGGGTAGTCCTTATCGGCACCAGCGGTGACGCTGCCAAAAGGCTCCGGATAAAGAAGCTCGCGGCCACGAAATGTGGCCCTGAACAAATCGCAATTGCCCTTGCATCCATCAATGCATCGGCTGCAGATACCGGATTGGGGAGCAACGTCTCGAGATCGGTTTTTTGTTTGTAATGCCTCATTGGCATTTGGTCGATGTAGGTTCAAAACAATTCTCCTTTCACAATATGAATTCTAAATAAAAAAGGCGCCTGCCTGGTTAAGGAAAAGACGCCTTTGTCTTTTATCTTTGAAAAAAATCCGCACGTCTTTGTACGTAATTTCAATCATACTAATTTAAACTTTTTATTATTAACTATGCTAATTTAGTTTGTCAAGTGATGTTTGATTAATTTTATAAAAATTTTTAAGCGGTTCATGGCGATGTCAATAAAGAACACCGAATACTTGATCGTCAGTTTTTACTCTGTCGATTCTGACCTGAACCCTGGTGTTTTTGAGACTATCATCACCGTTTATATGAACCGGTATATAATTTGATGATATTCCCTTAAGCAAACCCGTGGATCTGTCCCTTTTATCTTCAATAAGGATTTCAATGGGTTTCCCTGTAAACTTTTTGTAAAAATTCTTTTTCTTTATGTGGCCGAGACCGCGCATTTTCTTGCAGCGGGCTTTGATTGTTTTTGAATCGACCTGTCGTGGATAACTGTTTGCCGGTGTGCCCTTTCGAGTTGAAAACGGGAAAACATGCAGATAGGTGACGGGTAATTCATGGATTAAGGAATATGTATTTTCAAAAGCCTTTTCGGTTTCACCCGGAAAACCGATTAACGTGTCCACACCAATGGCAGCATCAGGAAGCAATTCATTAATTTTTATAATTTGATTTTTGAAAAGGGAACGGGTATACGGGCGGTGCATTTTTTTTAAGATAAGATCATCCCCGCTTTGCAGAGGAATATGAAAGTGATGACAAAAAATGTCTGCTTTTGCAACAAGCTGTATTATATCATCCGTAAGCTCATGGGGTTCTATAGAACTGAGTCGCACACGGTCGATAGGATTGGATTCACAAATCCGGTTTAACAATTCTGTTAAGCCGGTTTTTGGAGAAAGATCTATTCCATAGGCGCCGAGATGCACGCCGGTAAGGACAACTTCGTGATATCCGGCCTTTTTGAGCTGCTTTATATTTTCTAATACGTTTTCAATACACATGCTCCGGCTTCGTCCCCGCGCATAAGGAACAATGCAGTATGTGCAGAAGCTGTCGCATCCGTCCTGGATCTTTAAAAACGGCCGGGTTCTGTTCCCCGAGACCGCTGCACAAGTCTGTTCGAAATTCTGTTCAGATAATATGTTTTGCCGGATCAGGTGAGGGTAGGGGCCTTTTTCTTTCGATAAGACCATATCGGGTATTTTAAGTTTATCCGTGTGACCGATGATGTGGTGAATGCCGTTTATTTTATCGATTTCATCAGGCTCGGTCTGGGCATAACAGCCGGTTACAATAATACGTGCTTCCGGATTGGATCGTATGGCCTGTCGCACGGCCTGACGTGACTGCATGGATGCTTTCTGTGTGACCGTACAGGTGTTGATAATGCACAGGTCTGCCGTTTCTTTAGGGTCTATCGGATACCATCCTGAATCTTTCAGTTGATGGGCGATGGCATCCGACTCGGATTGATTTACTTTACAGCCCAGTGTGGTGATCGTAAACTTGGGGAAATGATTCCGTATACTCGATACCGGATGCGAGCTTACCCTTTTTTTTTGTTTTTTCATCAATTTTTATTCAAAATTCAGATAATAACTGATCCATATACAATGATCATGATCATGCGGTCAATTACAAACATACCACAAGCTCATATTTTGCTGTTGCTTCCAATCATTGAATTGACATTTGCGTCAACGAATTGATAAATTACGATTTCATCATTGGATATCCGGAGTCAAGACGATCGGTAAGAAGATATAAAATGATAGGGCAATCACCGAATCACGGTTTTATTTTAAAAAAAGGTTTAAACTGGAAAAAAATGCCGTTTATCACCCAAACGAACCGGACATTGCTGAGAAAATTGACTCAACTCGCGTGTCATTTGGGCGCAAGCGATGCAAAGACTATTAGCACCACGGAAATTTCAGTTGAGGAGGATTTGGCGAAACTGTGTCGAGAACCTCGATGTCAAAACTACGGTCTGTCAACCAGTTGCCCCCCTTATGTTGCGGGTCCTGACGGATTTCGGAAATTGCTGAAAAATTTTAAACATGCAGTGGTATTTAAGATTGATGTACCCTCGGAAATCCTTTTTTCAAATGAACGCCGCGAAATTTTTCAGCTACTCCATGAAATTGCCGCCGGTATCGAACAGTCGGCTATAGAGATGGGGCTTCATGATTCAAATGCCTATGCAGGTGGTTCCTGCAAACAGATTTTTTGCCGAGATCATGCTGACTGTCAAGTTCTGGCGGAAGGCGGCGAATGCCGAAATCCGCTCTGCGCCAGGCCGTCCATGTCCGGATTCGGAATCAACGTACTCAAGTTGAAGCAGGCGGTTGGCTGGCTTTCGAACAAAACCCATCGGGGAACCGATCCGGATACGGTATCGATGGAAACGGTTTGCGGACTGGTATTGATCGGCTGATGCAGAGCCAGGTCAGAGATAGATGGCTCTGCCTTGGAGTTTTGTGTCTAAAATCACAAATTCCAAGCACCAAATTACAAATAAATCTCAAATTCCAATATTCAATGACCAAAACCTTCCAAGACGAGATATTGTTTGGATTTT
>MAXL01000225.1 GCA_001751005.1 Desulfobacterales bacterium S5133MH16 | reverse complement strand
TCAATACCGCAGAGTGTGTCGTCCAGATAAAAAGTTGAGACCCGGATAATTTCATCTTGATTTATACTTTCAACACTATCAATATCACTCATTTTTATCTCCTGTTAAGGTTCAGGGGTCAAGGGTTCCGGGTTCAGAGGTTCAGGGTTCAGCCTGGTAGGGTGCATTCCATGCACCATTGACTAGATTCGTGTGGGCGACTGGTTGAATTAATTGCCTGGAAAATGTGAAAATCCCTTTACTATTGGAACGGTGCGTGAAACGCACCCTACATTATTGAAATAGTACTATCAAGTCACCCGGCCCTCCGAACCCCTAAATTTTAAATTTATGAATCAATTCCTGGAGCCTGCCGGAAAGCTTGCTTAAATCGTTTGCGCTCTGTTGAACCTGGGCGCTTGAATTGCTGATCTCATTGGCAGACTCATTTACCTCGGTAATCTCCTTGGCAACCATGCCTGCCGCTTCACTGGACTGATTGACATTTTCATTTATTTCCGTCAATCCCAGCGAAGCATGGTTGACATTCTCGGAAATCTCCGCAGTGGCCGTGTTCTGCTGCTCAACAGCCTCGGCAATGGACTTTATAAGCTCATCCACCTTATTTATTGCATCTACCACATCATTAATTTCACTTACAGTAGCGCCGGTTGCATTCTGAATGCCGTCTATTTTTTGACTGATGTCACCCGTGGCCTCTGCTGTCTGGCGGGCCAGATCTTTGATCTCGTTTGCCACCACGGCAAAGCCCTTGCCGGCTTCACCGGCTCTGGCCGCTTCGATAGTTGCGTTTAAGGCCAGCAGGTTGGTTTTGTCGGAAATAGACTTGATGGACTCCGTGACCACGCTAATCTCTTCCGCTGCCTGACCTAACTCATTAACCTGATTTGATACTTTCTTGGTAAAACCGACAACGTTGTCGGTCGTCTCCTTGGCATCACGCGCATTATTCGATAAATTGCCGATATTGGCGCTCATTTCCTCTGCCGCAGCCGCAACCGCGCCGATGTTGGTTGATGCCTGTTCCATTGCCGCGGCCACCGAGTTCATGTTTGTGTTCATTTCCTCTGCCGCAGCGGCCACTGAATTGGCTTTTACAACAGTATTTTCAGAGCCTGACGTCATCTGATCGGAAATATCGGCCATTTCCGTTGAAGAGGAACTTAATGTATTCACACCGCTATCAATTTCCTTGACCATGTCCCCCACGTTTGCCGCCACACTATTCAAGGCTTCAGCAAGTACACCGATCTCGTCCTTTTGATCAATATCAAGTCGTTGTTGAAAATCACCTTTTGACATTTTTTGGGCAAATAAAACCCCTTTTTTTATCGGAACGGTGACAGCTCTTGTAATAAAAAAGGCAATTAGCGCCCCGGCCATGACACAGGCAATTGTAACCGTTATCATCATGTTTTCCGATTTAGAGATCGAGTAACGTAACGATACCTTTGCTTCTTGTCTCAGCTCCTCAGACGCCTTGATAAATTTTTTGGCGGCGTCCCGCATTATTTCTTCGTCTAATTGCTGGTGGTCGGACAGGGCACTAAATGCCTCAAATGCCTTCTTGTAATCAGCGACCATGACAGGCAGGCCTTTTTCCTTTTCGAGATTGCCTTTGGTATTTTCGATCTGTGTTTCTATCTTCACGAGCAATGCCAAAACATTTTCAGAGGATTGGACGTCTCTATGAAGCTGATAGTTCTTTTCATGGCGCCGAATCTCAAGGGCGTACTTTATCAAACGGTTCTGGTCGTCCGCGATATTGACCGCTTTCTCAACATTATCCAGCCCGCTCCAACCTTCTATGCCAAGAATAAAAGCGAAAAATATCATGATTCCAAATCCAAGCCCCTGTTTTATTCCCAACTTCATATTTTTAAACATTTTCTTCTCCTGGCAGAAAAACAATGCCCTATGGGCAAAAACACGGAACAATTAATTTCTTCGTCATTCCGGCATGTAGTTAGCCGGAATGACGATGGTTTATCCATAGCGGAGCAAAGCGACATCCACATTCATCATTCATCATTTAAAAAAGTTACCAATACTCCGTATCAGATTATTTCTGTCAAGTTTAACCTGATATTCATCAATGCCGACTTCCCTGCCCCTGGCAATATCCTCTTTTCCGGCAAGAGAAGTCAGGGCAATCACTGCAAGGCCGGCAAACCTTTCATCATTCTTGATTTTTCCGGCAAGCTCAAAGCCATCCATGTTGGGCATCTCGATATCCGTTACAACCAGGCCGATTTCATCCCCGCGCTCATTAAGATACTCCCATGCCTGAACCCCGTCTTCCGCTTCAATAACAGCATGGCCCTCATCTTCAATAAAACTTTTCACTTGGGTCCGGAAAAACTGAGAATCTTCCACCAGCAGTATTGCCCTTGAACCTTTGGCCCTAATCTTATTCACGGATTTCCGGCCCATGCCTGCCTGAACCTCCTCAAACCATTCAGGATTCAAGGATCGGACGATTTCAGAAATATCTACCAAAAGCGTGGTTCGTCCATCGATTATAACGGAACCGCTGATCCCTTGCTGCCGCAGGGTTGTCTCGTCAACCGTAAAATCCAGTTCCAACACATCAAGGGGCGGAACAGACAACAATCCAACCTCATGGCCATTTACCATAAAGAGAATAACGTCCAGCTTCTCACTTTCCTCCAGCATCTCGACATTAGCTACCTCTTCCAGGGCATAAACCGGAAGAACGCCCCCCCTGTACTTGATTATTTTTTTGCCTCCGCTGATCTCGATATCCGATGCCATGATCTGCTTAATACGCTGAACAAGGAAAAGCGGGACTGCGCAATGCTCTTCCGGTCCGTTTCTGAACAAGAGCAGGGACTGCCTGATAGTATCTGAGTTTTCCGCCTGCCTTGTCTTTTCAGTCCCGGATGTTTTTTCCGTTTCTTTTAAGGCGTTTAATTCTGCATTGCGGCCCATCCCGGCGACATCAAGAATCAAGGCAACCCGGCCGTCTCCCATTATTGTGGCGCCTGCATATATATTGCATTTTTTCAAATGGCGGCCCAATGGTTTTACAACTATCTCAACCGTGTCATGGATCTGGTCCACGACAATTCCGTACTTGAATGAACCTGCATGAACGACCACAATATTGACATCCGACTTACGGTCAGACCTTCGTTCCGGGGCATCTTCCGGTTTCTCTTCTTTTGGTTTATCAATCTCTAAATCACTTTCCAGGTACAAACGCTGGTCAACCAGCCTTTTACGCCGGTCGATTCTGAACTCGGCTTTTTTGGAATCATAGTAAAAATGCTGCTGTTCAAGGACATTTCCAAGCTGAAGAAGCGGAATAAGTTCCCCTCTAAGGAGGAGAACATCGGCGCCGCCGATTTTTCTTATTTTTTCCCGGATTTCGCCCGCATGAATCCGTTGGAGTTCAACAACATTTACCTGCGGGATAGCGTACCGCTCTTCGCAGCTTGCAACCAGAAGGCTTGGTATAATGGCAAGAGTAAGAGGCAGCTTTATACGGATGATGGTGCCCTTGTCAATTTCGGAAATAATCTCCGCCTGACCGCCAAGCTTATCCAGATTGGTCTTGACCACATCCATGCCCACGCCCCGGCCGGAAACTTCCGTAACCTGGTCCGCAGTGGAAAAACCGGGCAGCATGATAAGATTTACCTTTTCCTTTTCCGACATGGTCTCAACCTGTTGCTCATTGATCAGGCCTTTAGAAAACGCCTTGGCAGCAAGCATATCAGGATCAAGGCCCTTGCCGTCATCTTCGATTTCAATGATCACCTGGCCTGATTCATGAAAGGCGCGAAGCACGATGCGCCCTGTTGTTCGTTTACCTTTAGATTCACGCACATCAGCCATTTCTATGCCGTGATCCGCAGAATTCCGCACCAGATGGGTCAACGGGTCGGCAAGCCCTTCAAGAATTGTTTTATCAAGATCAACATCCTTTCCTTCAAGCTCCAGATCCATTTCCTTGCCCAGGCTTTTGGACATGTCCCGGATTACCCTGGGGAATTTATTGAAAATATTTCCTATAGGCTGCATCCTGGTAAGCATGATGGCTTCCTGCAGTTCCGAGGTCACCATGTCAATGCGCTGCCCGGCGGCTTTGATACTCTGTTGGTCCCACTGAGAATGGGCCTGCAAGAGCTGATTTCTGGCCAGCACCAGTTCCCCTGCCCGGTTCATTAACTGGTCAAGCACACTGACACTGACTCGCAGGGACTCTGGATGGCCGGCCGCCTGTTTTGCCTTTCCCGGTTTCGGCTTTTTTTTCTTTGTTTTTTTTGCGGCTTTTTTCTCCTTGACTTTTTCCGGTTTTTTTTCAGCCGTCGTCTTAACAGGAGCTTCTTTTTTCGAACCCGGACTTTCAATTGTTGAGGACGTTTTTGAGGTTTGCTCTTCCGCCTTATCCGTTGTTTCAGCAGCCTCCTCTTTTGGGACAAGTTGAATTTTGTCCTGATCCAGGCCAAGCACACTTCCCAGTAAATCCGGCTCAATAATTGAAGCAAAGATGACAAACACTGGAATGGACGGAGATATCACCTCACTCTCAAGACTGCCGACCGAGTCCAGCCCTATTTTCAGGTCCAGTACAAGGCCGGTATCTTCAAAGGCCTTTATTATATCAAGAGGTGTTTTTCCCTTATTATGAACATCGTGGATAAGATCATATTTGAGTATGTATATATTTTTCCCGCCTTTACGGGCCTGGTTCAGATCAAATTCAGTAAGGGTAAAAGTAGTAAAGACATCGTCTGTCGGGATCTCCGCTTCCTTGTTGATCAATTCTTTTTCATCCTCGTCGAGATTTGATGCGGCCAGACCTTTTAAGGCGGTAACATGCTCTGATATGTCCATGTCGTTGCTGTCACCGGAATTGTCCAGCAATTCGCCAAGGCAGTCAAATGCCTCCAGAACGATGCTGACCACATCCGGCGATGGGACAACCTGGTAATTGCGGACCATATCGAGAATATTTTCAATCTTATGGGCAAGCTCTTTGATGTTATCCAGGCCGAGGAAACCTCCGCCGCCCTTTATGGAATGGGCGGCCCGGAACACTTTGTTGACAAGGTCTTCGTCAATCTTTTTGCCCTGTTGTTCAATTATCAGCAGGTC
>MAXL01000224.1 GCA_001751005.1 Desulfobacterales bacterium S5133MH16 | reverse complement strand
TGTTCCAGATCTTCGTGTCTAAGGTATATGATGAATTTATCCAATTGCTGGAGAAGGTCAGTCCATCTCAAACGGTGAAACTGCTTCATGATAGGGATACCATTATTAGGAATAGATGGGTTGAAGAGAGTATCCTGATTCTGAGAAATCTTTTTAAAGAAAATCCATTGATTGGAAAGAAAATGATAGAGGAGATTCAGAATTCAAAAGCTTTTGATGTAAAGAAGAAGCGGATTCTTAAATCACTTATAAAAATATATCAAGGCCCCGAAGACCGCTACCTGAATTTTTATGGTCCTTCCGGGACGATTGAGACGGTTTCCTACCATCAATTGCTGCAATACCATGAAAAATCGGTTGTCAACCAAGGGCAACTTGATTTGAGAGGCAAAGCCGTGTTTGTTGGGCTTTCAGAGAACTTACGCCTCGAACAAAAAGACGGCTTTTATACCGTTTTTTCTCAACCTAATGGTATGGATATCAGCGGCGTTGAAATTGCGGCAAGTGCTTTTGCAAATCTGCTGGAGGACAAGCCGGTTCAGCCGCTCGTTTTTCCTTCACATCATGCCACAATTTTTCTCTGGGGAGTTTTGCTGGGCATCCTGTGTTTTTTTATCCCGCCCTTGATCGCCGCTTTATGTGTAATTAGCATAAGCGCACTTTATATAGGTGTTGCTCTGTATCAATTCAACAATGCCGGCATTTGGTATCCGGTTGTTATACCTTTGTTTTTTCAGGCGCCTATAGCCTACTTTGGCATTATCCTGTGGAAGTTTTTCGAAACGAGTAAGGAGCGTAAGAACATCAGGAGGGCTTTTGAATACTATCTGCCTGAAAAAATAGTGGGCCGGCTAGCCAAAAATCTGGGAGATATCAAAACAAATATCGAAACAGTCTTTGGGACTTGTTTATTTTCAGATGCAGAACAATATACTTCCCTGTCAGAAAATATGGATCCAAAAAAACTTACCAGCTTCATGAATAAATACTATGAAGCTGTTTTCCAACCGGTCAGGCAATATGAAGGTTTCGTGTCGGACATCAAGGGAGATTCCATGTTATCGATTTGGGCAACTGCAAACCCTGATACTGCGCTCAGAAAAAAAGCATGCTTCGCGGCCCTGGATATTTCCAATGCCGTGCAAAAGTTCAAACATGATTTTGATACGCTTCATCTTCGTACTCGCATGGGTTTGCATTCCGGATACATATCGCTTGGCAGCATAGGCGCTATCGATCATTATGAATATCGTCCTGTCGGAGATATCGTCAATACGGCTTCAAGAATTGAGAAATTGAATAAATACCTTGGCACACAGATATTGGCATCTGAAGAAGTGCTTGTTCAGGTTGACGGTTTTCTGACAAGAAAGCTTGGAGAATTTATTTTCGTTGGGAAATCAAAGCCGGTTACTGTTTATGAATTAATATCTCGAACAGAAGAATCCAGCGAGCAACAGAGAAACGTTTGTGCAATTTTTACGGAAGGATTGAATGCGTATTATCAACAATCCTGGGAAGAAGCAATCCAAGCGTTTTATGAGTCCTCGAAAATCTATGAGCAAGATGGACCTTCGATTTTTTATTTGAATTTGTGTGAGAAGTACAGAGCGAACCCGCCTGTCGAAATGTGGGAGGGATGGGTTCGCCTCAGAAACAAATTAGAACTTGTTTTGTAATCAGTCGCCTCAATTACATCTTATAGAAGGAGGTAGGAAAGCCATGATACCCATTAAATTCCGCATCTTAATTTCGGCACTACTTATTAGCATTCTTGTAGGGGTTCTATCCTCCACCTCCTGGGCTTCAGAACCATCTGAGGAATGGGTGGGCAAGATTGTATCGATTCAGGGCACCGTTCAGGTTCGAAGAATAGATACAACACACTGGACGCCTGTCCATTTGAACGACACCTGTTGTATTGGTGATATGATTCGGGTCCAGGAAAATAGCCGGGCAGCCCTTGTTCTTTACAATGGCGCTACCCTCCGCCTCGACCAGAACAGCGTTATCACCTTCATGGATGTAGAGAAAAAACAAACGCTTTTGATCAGACTGCTTAAGGGTGCTGCTCATTTTTTCAGCCGCATTCCCCGCAGCTTAAAACTGGCCACACCTTTTGTTAACGGCGGCGTGGAAGGCACGGAATTTTATGTCAGGGTTGACCGCGCTCAAACATTTCTATCGATATTTGAAGGAAAGGTGTTGGCCGAAAACGAGGCCGGAAGTCTGGTTCTTTCCAGTGGTCAATCGGCAGTAGCCGAGAAAGGGAAAGCTCCTGTATTACGTGTTGTGGTGCGTCCCCGGGATGCGGTCCGATGGGCATTGTACTATCCACCCGTCATCTATGCTCACCCTGAAGAAGTCCGGATTGAAGAAGATACCAGCAACCCGCGCTTTTTGGCGCATCGGGCGTCATCGCTGCTTTCTGTGGGACGGGTTGATGAGGCAAAAGTCGATATCGAGAACGCCTTGAAACTGGACCCGAAATACACCGATGCCATTGCGCTCCAATCCATCATCGCTGTGGTACAAAACGAGAAAGAAAAAGCCCTCAATTTTGCCCAGAAGGCCATCGAGACAGATCTTGAATCCGCTACGGCACAGATCGCTCTTTCATACGCACAGCAGGCGGGTTTCGATCTAAAAAGTGCTCGGGATAGTCTTGAAGCGGCGGTGAAGCTGGCACCTGAGAATGCTCTGGCATGGGCCAGACTAGCCGAGCTGTGGTCTTCGTTCGGAGAGCTCGATCAAGCCCTTGAGGCGGCACAAAAGGCCGTGGCCTTGGATCCGAACCTTTCCAGAACGCAGACCGTTTTGGGATTTGCCTATCTGACACAGATTGAAACAAAAGAATCTAAAAAGGCTTTTGAAAAAGCCATTGAATTGGATCAGGCGGATTCCCTTCCGAGACTGGGCCTGGGCCTTGCCAAAATTCGGGAGGGTAACTTAAAAGATGGCGGAAGGGAGATCGAGATTGCCGCGAGTCTGGACCCCAACAATTCCCTTATCCGCAGCTATCTGGGAAAGGTTTACTATGAAGAAAAACGCACGAACCTGGACGGGCGCGAGTATGCCGTTGCCAAGGAGCTCGATCCACAAGATCCAACACCCTGGTTTTACGATGCGATCCGAAAACAGACCGTGAACCGGCCGGTCGAGGCTTTGCAGGACCTGCAAAAATCGATCGAACTCAACGACAACCGTGCTGTTTACCGTTCCAAGCTGTTGCTCGATTCGGATCTGGCTGCACGAAGCTCGAGCCTTGCCAGGATCTATAATAATCTGGGCTTCCAACAACTTGGTTTGGTGGAGGGCTGGAAATCGGTTAACACCGATCCGGGCAACTTTTCCGCCCACCGGTTCTTAGCCGACTCTTATGCCGCTCTACCCAGGCATGAAATCGCCAGGGTTAGTGAGCTCCTCCAATCTCAGCTTTTGCAGCCCATTAACATTACGCCGATCCAGCCGCAAATGGCCGAGAGCAATCTGAAAATATTGGAAGGTTCCGGGCCGTCGGCCCCATCCTTTAACGAGTTTAATCCGCTCTTTCAGCGAAACCGGATGGCCTTGCAAGCCGACGTTGTTGTGGGCGGAAATAACACCCAGGGTAATGATCTTGTCTTTTCCGGAGTATATGACAAGGTATCACTCAGCGCCGGCCAGCTTCATTATGAAACAGACGGATTTCGGGAAAACAATGACCAGGATCATGACATTTATAACGTATTCGCCCAGGCGAGCCTGTCACACAAGACAAGCATCCAGGCTGAATATCGAAATACAAACAAAGAAACAGGTGATCTCACGCGTCTTTTTGACCCGGATAATTTTTGGACCAATCTGAGAAAGGAGCGGGACACCGAGTCCTTCCGATTTGGCTTCCGTCAAGCCTTTTCACCCCATTCCGATTTTATTGCATCCATCATATACCAGGATGCCGATTCTGACGACCAAAGAATGATTCCTTTTCCGCCACCTGCGCCACCTTTCGAAATTTCGTTCGAGTGGGAAACAGAAATAGACGGCTACACAGCTGAGGCTCAATATCAGCTCCGCCATGATCGATTCAACATCATTATGGGCGCCGGATACTTCGACGCGGACCGAGAAGATATATGGACCGATTATTTGATTATTCCAGGCATTCCGCCAATAGCGCTTCCCGTTCCACCTCCCGCTCGAACCGATATCCAACATACCAATTTTTATGTGTATTCCCAAGTCAAATACCCGGAAAAGTTCATCTGGACCTTAGGAGGAAGTGCGGATTTATTCGATGGAGGACTTTATGATTTGGACACTGACCAGTTCAACCCAAAATTCGGGATGACCTGGAATCCTTTTCAGAATACCACATTACGGGCTGCGGCCTTCAGAGTTTTTAAAAGGACGTTGATATCAAACCAGACCATCGAGCCCACCCAGGTGGCCGGCTTCAATCAGTTCTTTGATGACTCAAATGGGACGGACTCCTGGCGATACGGAATCGCTGTTGATCAAAAATTCACTTCAGCCTTGTACGGCGGTGTGGAAATATCTCAGCGCGATCTTGAAATCCCCTATGGACACTCAGTAGGCACAATTCTGGAGAAACGGGAGGCTGATTGGGAGCAAAGGCTGGGTCGGGCCTATTTTTACTGGACCCCACACCGCTGGCTATCTCTAAGTGCAGAGTATCAATACGAACGATTTGAAAGAGATATTGAGGCAATAGGTATAGAGCAATTTACCTATCTCAAGACCCATAAACTGCCTTTTGGGATCAACTTTTACCATCCGTCCGGATTATCTGCGGGGGTTAAGGCGGCTTATGTGGATCAATCCGGTAAATTTGTAGATCCAAGTACGAAAAACTCCACAAAAGATAGTGATGAGTTCTGGGTGGTAGATGCGACCCTAAGTTATCGCCTGCCTGATCGCTATGGTATTTTAAGCGTTGAATGCAAAAACCTGTTTAACGAAACGTTCAAATACCTGGATACGGATCCAGCTAATCCGGCAGTCTACCCGGAGCATTTGATTTTGGTTCGGTTAACACTGTCATTCTAATTTATGTTTCACGACTTATCAAAACTTTTTAAAAAAAGAGGGGGGGGTGATAGGAGAATAGGTATTAGAAGAAGGCTAAATCTATTTAGTTATTACTGGAAAGATGAGCCGAGTGAAACAAAAATCAGATGTAAATCCATCAAAAAGGAGGAGAAGTACGATGAAAAAAGTAGCTTTCATACTCGCTATAGCATTAGTTTTCCTAGTTGGCATAACAACTGTCTTAAAGCATAAAATTTGGGCGAAAGGGGAGAAGATAAAGAAAAAGGAAATAGTATTATGGATACCTATTGGCGTCGATGGTGAGGCTATCTTAGAAGAAGTAAGAGATGGTGAGGCTATC
>MAXL01000223.1 GCA_001751005.1 Desulfobacterales bacterium S5133MH16 | reverse complement strand
TTATACACCCGCTCCTTCAATTCCTTCCCAGGTTTAAAAAATGGCAATTTCTTTGATTTCACTTCTGTGGGTTCACCGATTTTTGGATTTCTTCCGGTGTATGACTTATATTTCTTTACGTATAAACTGCATAAGCCACGTATTTCTACCCGCTCATCTTTTGCAAGAGCTTCTGACATTTCATTAAAGAATATATTTACAACCGATTTAGCTTCGTATGTTGTGAGGTTATTATTATTTTTCAGTGCCTGGATTAGTTCAATTTTGTTCATGGGGTTTCTCCTGAAATATTTTATTATATTAGTATTATATAGGATTGTAGTGGGAGCGTCAATTTATTTTGGAGAAATTAGGATTTTTCTATATTGCAAGCAACTGAATTACAATCGATATACTGGATTATTTTGTTGGGTTGTGATATTTAGTAGATATTTGAAATAGAATTGTTCGATCTTGGCGTTATGAAGTTGGCAAGGTATGTCAGGTTTTGATTGCGTCAAATTTGGGGATTATTGCATTGGATATCACAGGAACAGGAAGAACTTGCCCGGAGCTATGGTGCCAGTGCGGTGGGGGTTGCCACCGTCAAAACCCTGGAAGGCGGGCCGCCGTCAACCGATCTGTCCTATGTTCTGCCCAACGCCAGATCAGGCCGTCTGTTTTGCAGTCCCACTGGACCAGACGCACATCGACGCATGGTTTAATAAGCAAAACCACGAAAATCACCTCAAGGACAATATTCGGGCCAACGTTATTGCCAGCGGCATATCCCTTTAGCTTGCAAACTATTTAAGGCAGAAGGGATATCCTTCAACGCCCTTAACTGCGACCACGGGCCTATCGGCCGGAGAGCAAAAACGGGCTCTACGATGAAATCCCCCCGATTTCCCATAGATATCTGGCCGTCAGATCCGGTGTGGGGTTTTTCGGACTGTCCGGCAATGTTCTAACGAAATCTGACGGGGCTGCTGTTATTCTTGGTTCGGTGGTCACCGAAGCCGGACTGATACCAACAGATCCCCTGGCCTGCCCATGAGAACTACTGTGACCTTTGTCGCCTGTGCAAGGCTGTCTGTGCATCGGGTTTTATCGATGGAGAAGAACTTGTAACCGTAACCATGGGAGGAAAGGAGTTTGCCTACTCTAAAAAACATCACCACAGCCGCTGCGATTATGTCTGCGGCGGATTTACCGGGCTGCATAAGTCCGGCAGGTGGTCGACCTGGTTACCCGGCCACTTTCCCATGCCGGAAAAAGACGAGGATTTTTATCCGGCACTGTTAGACACCGTTGGCCCGTATCTTAAACGGCCGCAAACTGAGCCCGCCATATTCAATGTCATTATGCCGGGAGATAAGGTTGGATTAACCTGCGGTAACTCCCAGCTCATTTGCCATCCCGATAAGGAAGTCCGCAAGCGTCGTTATCAAATGCTTGTCAAAAGTGGTGTTATCATCCAGCATTCGGATGGATCTTTGGAAGCGGTAGCGCCGGAAGAAGCCAAAAAGCGCATCGCAGAGATGGATACGGCAACCCGGGCGCTTTATGAAAAGATATGAAATCGCGGTCCCGGATAAACGGACAAGACCAAAACAGAGGAGATGGCGTCAAATCTTGACGGCAATCCCAGAGACGTTGTTGACCGGAAAGACCAACTTGCCGCCGATCAATGCTGTGCGGTATACGTTTGGACGAAAGCCTGTCAAGATTTGGGACCTCGCATTCAACGCATTGTCCGCATGCACGAGATTTTCTAGATCGTCTGAAATTGCCACGTTTGCCGCAAAAGCCTGGTCGGCGGCGTGGTCCCTCTGAATTGCCATTGCCACGATTCAGCAATGAACAGACATAAACAGAGAACTGCTCCCTGTCGCGGATGGCGCATCATAAATGAGAAAAGTCTGCGCCAGATATACGGTCCTATCGTCCACCGGAAAAGTGAATGTTTCACGTGCCTGAAACACTCCTCGGAGGTTAAATGGTAATCATGGGTTCCATCGACCTCCTGCAAAAGCCTGAAGTAGGGCTCGGCGCAGCGCTTCAACTGACCCTCTGCCGGGTAGAAGCCCCCAAAGCCTTTTTGCAGCAGAGCGTAGTGGAATTTGTCAGAACCCCAGCGAAAAGCCAGCGGCCCTTTCAATAGTTCCTTTGAAGCAATGCGCGGGCTGGTCGCATGCGTGTGGATAGTCGTGGTGACAAATCGTCTGACGGGTGACGCCGGATTCATAACCCGATGACATATTTGGAAAAGCTGCCGGTAGATGGCATCCGCTTTTCCCCCGATAACATCGGCAGGCTGAACGAAATGTTCGACAGATCCGTTGGCTATGATTCCATCAAAGTAACCCGTCCATTTTCCATCGATGTCCCGGTAGTTGAGCAGCCGGGCATCCAGCCCCCGCTGCCGGCATCTATGAACCTGGGCGGGTGAGATGGTTATACCGATCGCCTCAGCGCCCCGCTGCTGAGCCGCTTCTAACAGGGTCCCATTTCCACAACCAATATCTAATACCCGTGATCCTTTTGCACAAGCAACCTCGTCCAGCAGCCAATTGATTTGATTTTTCTGCGCCTGTTCATATGGTATAGAAGGATCGCCGCAATACATACCCTCTGTTAAGTCAAGCAGCCCGGATTCCGCAAACACTCTGTCGAAGAAATCATAACAGTTGACGACGACCTGCGCCGTCTCTATGTGGCTGCTGGGCAGGAACATTTTGATAAAAGACTCCCTTGAATAAGTTCATCATTCAGATTAAATCTTAAGCAAAATTATACCGGAGAGATAGGAATTTGCTTTTTGCGGACCTGAGTATGGCAAAAATGGCGTTGTGTGTCAATAGCCATGTTAATACAGGAAGTTGTGTGGTTTTATTACCCGGCATTTATCGGCAAAGGGGCCTTGGTCCATAAATCTGAAACACACCGTCTAAACACGTGAATCACCGTCAAATTTGGCGTTTTTCCTGAAATTAGTACGCAAATCCAGTGTATACCCAGGGCGGGTAAATCAGACATTATTGGAGCCAGTAGTCGATGGGTGGAAGCTGGGAATAGGAGTCATCATAGGTTAGCTCCGGGGTATGCACAGCCTTTGGGGCTGGCGGATCATGGTTTCTGGTTTCCCACAGGCCCAGATGCCTCAAAATCTTTGCGATGATCTCATTATCCTCGATGAACGAAATTATTTTCATAGATCCTGAACAGTTAGGACACACCAAGGGGTCTACGTTATAAATTTTCCGGATCAAACGAGCCCAATTTTTACGAAACGCCTTGCGCGATATATCTGAATCAATCAAGGCCGGAACTTCATCATCCGTGCCGGCCTTTTTCCGTAATCCCCGTGACTTATTCGAATAGAATCCGTAATATCTGACCATCTGTTCGCCCTTAGTAGGGATGTGGGTCACCATGTGGGCTAACCAGTCCAAGGCGTCAAAAATTAGCCTCCCATAAAAAGCTGTGGTATCAACACCTGAGTTTAACGTGGGCGATTTGCAGATAGCTGCTATAAATCAAACATCCATCCTTATTCACAGACAGTTGTGATATTGGTAAATTATCAAACAATTATTCGAAAAACGAATCACTGAATTATGTGATCCCTTTCAGCGTGAAATATATTTAGCTGCTATTTGTTAGCTCCTTTCTTATTGATCCCAGTACAACCTTCAATTTAAATTCCTGACTGAACTGCTTTACCGATCTCTTCATCTAATTTGCTCCTATTCTGGATTTTTTACATTCTACGAAACTATTTTTTAAAAAATTGGTTCAAAT
>MAXL01000222.1 GCA_001751005.1 Desulfobacterales bacterium S5133MH16 | reverse complement strand
TTCTTAATAACTCTGGCGCGGCTCGGGCTTACGGGTGCTTAAGCACAAGTTTCAGTCGGTTGGAAAGATATGCACGCCGTCGTGGAGCATTCTCCCTGTATTGGTATTCAAATGCGTTTACCCTGTTTCGTCCATAGTTTTTTATTGAAACGTTAATTGATATGATGATAATATATAAATTTTTGATTCGACTTTTCAAAAAACTCAGATTGAACACCATAAAAAAATATTTTCGTGTTGATCGCAGAGAAATCGCTTTTCTCAAATTTATTTTTGAGGCATACGACGGAATTGTTACCATAACAACTGTGGATCCGGATCAGGGTGTGGTGCTGTTTTGCATTGCTCCGGGATGTGAGGATGATGTTGAAATGATTTTGCAGGATCTCAAAAAGGACATACTGATTGAACAGATAGTCTGAAAAAATATCGCAGACAGTGAGCCGCTTAAAAACCGGATCACCTGAATGCTATGTTGGCATTGTTGTTTCATAAAGCTAAAAAATACATGAAAACAAAACAGTTACATATCAATACCATCGGCTGTCAGATGAATGTTTACGATTCCGAACAGATTGCCAAGGGATTAAAGGCGTTAGGATATAAACTGACCCCGTTTCCGGAAAAGGCGGATCTGATCATTGTTAATACCTGTGCCATCAGGGAAAAAGCCGAACAAAAGGTTTTCAGTTTTTTAGGGCGCCTGTCAGGCCTGAAAAGAAAAAAACCCGATCTTATTATCGCAGTTGGCGGATGCGTGGCACAGCAGGAAGGACCAAAAATCCTGCGGCGTGTGCCGCACCTTGATCTTGTTTTCGGGACACATGCTATTGGCCGTTTGCCCGGTATCATAAAAACCATAGCGTCGAAAAAATGCCGCATTGTGGACGTTGAAATGTCGGAAAAGATAGAAGAGCTTGATTTTATAAAAGATAATTATCAAAAAGGGAAAGTCTCCAGCTTTGTAACCATCATGCAAGGATGCGATAATTATTGCACCTACTGCGTGGTTCCCTATGTTCGAGGCAGAGAAACCAGCAGGAATCCTGACAAAATTATTAATGAAATTCACTATCTGATCGAATCCGGAGTTCGGGAGGTCACCCTGCTGGGCCAGAACGTAAACAGCTACGGAAAAAAGGAAGGGCTCTGTACATTTCCCGAACTGCTGGCGTTTGTTAATAAAATTGACGGTCTTTTAAGAATCAGGTTTACCACGTCACATCCCAAGGATCTTTCGCCAGATCTCATGCTTGCTTTTAAAGACCTTGATAAGATGTGCCGTCATATACATTTGCCCATACAATCCGGTTCAAACAGGGTCTTAAAAAGAATGAACCGGAAATACAGCCGCAAAATATACCTTGAAAAAATAGACAAACTGCGTAATATTTGTCCTGGTATTGCAATTACATCTGATATTATTGTAGGTTTTCCGGGAGAGACCAGAGCCGATTTTGAAGAAACCCTGGAATTGATTAAGAAAGTGGAGTTTGACGGTCTGTTTGCGTTCAAATATTCAGACCGTCCAAATGCAGCGGCGGCCCGATTTGAAGACAAAATTTCAGAAAAGGAAAAAAAACAAAGATTACAGCAGGTGCTAAACCTTCAGGCGCATTTTACAACCCAAAAAAATAAGGAACTGGTGGGATCGACACAATCGATCCTTGTAGAAGGGTTAAGCAAGAAGCAGACCAGGATTAATAAACAAAGCATAAATCATGATGTTCAGTGGACCGGACGGACATCAACAAATAAAATCGTAAATTTTTCCCGTGGGGATAACGCGGTTTCCTGTAATGAAATCGCTACAGGCCGGATGATTACTGTCAAAATTTTGAAAGCACATTCCCATTCACTCTGGGGTGAACCGGTTAGCATAGTGCCCGAACGAAAAATAGGATTTTTCGTTAAGATCAAGGAAGACGAAGATTTTAACCACAGTAATACGGGTAGTATTTCGAGGATTAAAATTTGAGTCTGACGCAGATATTGGCGGAAAAGACAGTTTTCGTTCAGGCACTAGCATAGTGCCCATGTTTTTGGGTTTAATAGGAGAAAAAAGTTATGTTGCATGAAGTAAACATAGCAAGTATGGCAATAGATCCCACATCAAATACACCCATTCTTATCTTGAAGTCGGTAAAAGGTGACCAGGCTGTTCCCATATGGATCGGCTTGTTAGAAGCCACATCCATAGCTTCAGCACTCAGGGACATCAAATTTGACCGACCCATGACCCATGATCTTTTCAAGAATTTCATCGACAGTCTGGATATGGTCGTGTCGAAAGTTGAAGTGTGTGATCTAAAGGATAACACTTTTTACGCCAAGATATATTTTGTCTCTCAAGAAAAAAGTTTTAATATGGATGCCCGTCCAAGTGATGCCATTGCCATTGCACTTCGGTTTCGTGCTCCCATTTATGTTCATGATAAGATTTTCGAAAAATCTCAAATGATGGAAGGCGATACTGAGGTGCTAAACAAAACCGAAGAAGGAAAAAAGTGGGCGGAATATCTTGAAAACCTTTCTCCTGATGATTTCGGGAAGTACAAAATTTGATTTTATGGATGATCATCTTTGAGGAAAAGGTTATGATACTCGGGATCTGTTAAATGTTTCCTAAGTAAACGGGTCAGCAGAGAAAATATTTCTTCAAGTTCTTCATCTGTCAGTCTTTTTACTAATTCTTTCATCAGCGTGTCATCGGAAAATTTCTGAAGGTAATAGATAATCGTGTTTTCGTCGGTTTCACGATCCAGCCCGAGTCCTGCCAAACCATCGAAAGTTTCAATATGATTATGCGAATGTTTTTTCATTTTTCTCCTATTACAGAGTTAACATTGTGAGAACTTTACCAAGTTGATAAATAAAGTAACCATAACTGACAAGACCATTGAGGTCAATATACATTTCTCTCAATAACAGGGTAAACGCATTTGATTTCGGTGCAGCGTAGCGACGGTGTGTTTCTCTTGGAAACCGACTGACTGTTTGATGAGCTTTAGCACGCGTTAGCCCGCGCCGAATGAAATTATAACTTAGAAAAAACAATGGGATAATTTAGCGACGAATTGTTCTTAATAACTCTGGCGCGGCTCGGGCTTACGGGTGCTTAAGCACAAGTTTCAGTCGGTTGGAAAGAGATA
>MAXL01000221.1 GCA_001751005.1 Desulfobacterales bacterium S5133MH16 | reverse complement strand
TGCCGGGCGCACCAATAATGACAAGGGTTTACAGAGATAAAAGACTGTAAACCTTTTTTATTTGAGGATTTGTTAAATGGTATGTTCGTAGATGCTTGTTTCATAAGTCATTAAACGCTTTTCAATTCTTGAGTTTTGCCTTTTGGTCAACACTTTGGTCAATATTTGCGATTTGGTGGTCAATCCATTGGGTATATTTTTCCATCGCTTGTTTAAATGTTTCATCATCCGGAGCCATATAGTTGACATCCATCCCATGGAGGCTGTGACCCAGGATCAGATCTCGATGAACCTTGTCGACTCCGGCGGTTAGCATATTGGTTTTAATCGTCCTTCGGATATCGTGAAAAATGATACCGTTTTCTGTTTTTCTGCCTTGGGGTATCTTTGCGTTTTTACACGCTGTCTTGAAAGAGTTTCTTAATCCATCCTTATGAGCGATCCTTTTCCCTTGATATGTAATTATATAAGGATGCTTGAGAGCCCTGGGAACACTATCCAACACAGATTTTACATGGTGGTTGATTGGAATATTCTTCGGCTTGTTTTCTTTGGTGACTTCTTTGGGGAGCCTCATAAAACCGTCTTTACGGTCAATATAAGACCGTTTCAACAGGCGGATTTCTCCGGTTCGCATTCCTGTGTTAAATGCGATGATAATGGCAGCTCTCAAGTGTCTCGGCGCTCTATATATCAGCCTGAGATATTCATCAAAGGCCAATGTCCGCTTTCTCCAAATCCGCTGTTCAGAAAACTTTTAAATATCGGATTATGCCAAGATATGGGAAGTTATAGCTGTTAATGGGAAAATATGGACTTTATCAGAAGCACTAAATTGAGACACTTTCCGGAAATTAAATATTTCTGATATCTCTTTTATTCTTTCGATTTCAGGTAGGCCTTGTTGAAGCAGGGTCTGATAATGATCGAATATGTAAACTCTTCAAAGGTTTTTAAGGACTGATTATAGTCGGTTTTCATTGATTATCAATGATTATAATTTTCGACACAACATATCCAATTCGTGCGGTTTTAAAATTCGGCAGGGTAGGGGAGTGAAGCTAAAATTCGCTCATAAGGTGGGTTCAAACAGGTCGATATCACAACTATGTGAGCAGCGGGCTGGATTCAAGATACATAGCAGATATTCAAATCTCGGATAATAAAAGGACAGGGCCATTGCTGACCCTATCTCAACCCATAATGAACATATAAATGAATTTGATCTTCCCTATCGCATTTTACAAGGCTTTTAAACTCTCAATCTGACATTCTCTGTCAAAGTGAATCGCCATACCGTGAGGGGTGGAACGTACCATACTTCCGGTGCAGCCATTCAAACTCTTCACGTCTTTAAGTCCTTTAATGCTGTCACTTGGGGTGGTGAAATCCAGAATAAACCGTGTTCCTTCCGGAAAAGACGTTAGTGTAGTAATGAATGTTCCGGAAGCAGATAGGTTTCTGGTTTCAAGATCGACAACCTTTTTTCTGCCTGACGTTATGGCTTCAATTCTTACGGGGAGTGGAAACGTAAACCTTTCATATTGACGTTGCTCTTTCATTGGAAACTCCTTCCTTAGCTAAAAGAAGTCTCTTGTAAAGTGATGAATGACGTTTCGGTAAGTGAGGCAAAACATCAAGGCACCCGAATACCGGCCAAGCGGAGAGTTTCCACCACCAGGCGCACTTCAGGCACTGAAATACGAGCACATAACCTGCTGCTCCATCTGATCTTCGCCCTTCAAAAATCAGGTGCTTGTGAGGTCTAATCATATCATCTATATAAGGTAGGGGATCAATAGCACCACTCCAGTAGTTCCATTCCTTTACGCGCTTTTTGAATTGCTCGCAAGCTTCACAAATTTTCACTATCATACTCCTGAGGTTTATGAGAAGGGGTGATTGGCGGCAAAATCACCCCTTCCCGCTTTAAGGAGGTATACCAGGTCCTGGCAGAGTGAACCTGTATTGAGGTTCGTTGATTTTATGAGGAATATTTAGCAACTATTATGCCAATACTGAAACACATGACAAAATCGATTTAACTATATGATATCACTATACCAAAAAAAAATACCTGATTCTTTTTTGTGATAATACATTTCTCGTTATGTTTATATTTAATTATATTGATGATATATCGTTAATTGTTTTGTATTTCGCCAATATTTCCGTAGCATACAATGTAACCATTTGATGTCAATATAAGGTACCTATGAGGGAATTTATCGATTAAAATATGCCTCACTGAATCAAAATTCAAACATACTTCACGATTGGTCACATTAAGAAAAAGAAGGCTTTTTGAGATTAGCAGATCTCTTGCCAATCACACAATTAGATACCAATTTCTACTATTCCCAGATATCATAAAGCAAAAAGGGCGACCCTTTTGGATCGCCCTATGCAAAGGTTGTGAAGATAGGTTAATCATCCTACAAAGCTCTTGCTATTTTTTGACTTCCCTCAATGCCGTTATTAGCTCGATGCTCATCAAAATATATAAATATATAAAATCTGACCGAGAACTAAGATGCACGGACACCAGAGAAGCCGTTTATTGAATTTGTTTTTCAAAATTAAAAACAAACTATACAATTGACCAGCAAAGTTTATATTGGTCTATAAGTGTGTACATATATAATGTCAAGCAAAATTAAGCATAATTAATATATATTTTAAGGAATTAGAATATATTGTAGTCTATTATAGTAAATTGCCATATATTGTGTGCCTGCAAATCAAAAGACTGTGAAAAATCGAACTGTTTAATTACAATGCCTGTTTAAGTACCTCTATTGGAAATTAAGCATCCTTTTTTTATCCTAAAAAAACAGTCATTGAGTTGAAAAAATTGCTTTACGAAAGGAAAACGGTGCGAAAGGATAAAGTAATGAACAATAAATGAGGTTTAAGATCCCTTAAAAGGAAAAAAAGTAGCAAGTTGGAAAACCTGTTTCAAACCGAAATCCGATGTTGTGCTTACTTGCCATACACACATCCTGAAGCCAACTCTTGTTCATTACATATAACATAAAAATGAAATAGGCAAACCCAGTAAAAAAGATTTGCCGCATTGAAAAAACGATATCACACGAATTTTATGGACATGATATTTGCATTTCCAATAGCAGAAATCACCGTCTAAATCACCAGTCTATAAATCATCCATCTTTTGAAAAACCAAAAATCGCTGACTGTATTTGTTTAATGCTCTTAATAGATATTGCATTAAGATTCATATAGAATTTAAGTTCACGCGTTTTCTTTTGGTACTGTCTTGTATCTTCTTCTGACCAGAAGAAATGTGACTTTCGTCAGAAAATATCCACAATGCTTGGCTCTTTTATTTTAGCGTTATCCATTAATGTAATGCAATACATGGGCTCGGAACCTTCATCCACGCTTATAATATTTAGATCACTGTCAAGTTCGATCTTCATCGGTTTTCCGCTGTTAGCGCATTCCGAATTAACAGTAAAAAACAATTCCTCATTTCGTAATCTCCCATACACGAAGGGAGCCGCAATAGCGTCCACCGCTCAAGCGGCGAAAAATTGTTCGCCTGTACTAACGGTTATTTTGTGACCTGTATCTTCAAAAGAAAGAGGATAAGCCCAGTTTATACCTTGACTATCGTATCGGTGACAAAATGTTTTCATCGCTTCAAGTTTTTCCACAATATCTTTGACCCGATTTAACGATATATTGAGTTTTTCTCCGATAAATTCTGTTGTTATAGGTTCTTTAGCAATTGCCATTTGCTTCACAATAAAGTAATGAACCTTGCGTTCCTCTTTCGACAAAAGATCTGCTTTAGTTTTTGCGCCAGACACGCCCCTTTTGACCCCTTTTGCTGAAATCGCCATAGGTAGTGGGAGCATAAAACGCCAGATTCCCATGTACATTTTACGTTTCATATCAGTTTTCACAAATTTGCCTCGTTTGTTATTAGTCCACTACCCTTTATTTTCTACCCCTTCCAAGTGATGATCTTTATATGATAAATTTTTTCAGTATTTGGATAGTTCTTTATGCGGTTCTTAAAGCTGGTAATTGCCTTTATAATCACATCCTAAAAAGTACAGCTTGCCAGTATTCAAAGTTTGATCTTATTACAGATATCGTATAAGCCTGCAATCTCTCACCATGCCAATCGCGATCTATTCGCTAACCTTGACAGCTG
>MAXL01000220.1 GCA_001751005.1 Desulfobacterales bacterium S5133MH16 | reverse complement strand
GCGGATGTGGCAAATAATATCTTTTTAAACATGAGTCACCTCATTAGCGGGTGCAATGCACAAACCTGGCACCCTATTCTTTGGGTTTTAAATGTTCCGGAATTTCGACCATGCTGATAACCAGAGGCTTTAGAAAAGACCATTCAATACCGATTTTATATTCCTCCTCTAAATCCCGGATAGCATCCCAACAGTTATGACACGGAGCAATGACCAGTTTAGCCCCTGTGTTGAGTACTTGATCACGTTTTGTAATAAGAGCTTTGTTTCGCTGAGGACGATATAACCCGATTCCATTAAAACCTCCTCCTCCTCCGCAACAGTAATTGTGTTCACCGTTAGGACACATATCTATGAAGTATCCCGGCTCAACAATATAACTGATTATTTCCCTGGTAACATCCTTAAGCCCGTGATTACGGATATAATTACACGAATCCTGAAGAGTAACCGGTGTTTTTATACGTTTTGCCGGATCAATTTTAAGCTTTCCTGTTCGCAGCGCTTCGGCAAGCCATTCTACATAATGAATTGATTCAACCGGCGGCTTTCCGTTGCTCCTGCCAGCCCAGTAAGGGCCTTCAATAACTGTAGCACGATGCGCATGTCCGCATTCAGTATCAACCATTCTTTTTGGCGTTAAACGTTCCATGGCCGAATAAACATGTTCTACCTGCATTTTACAGGCTGCCCAGTCACCTGCGAACATGGCCAAACTGGTCATCTCCCAACCGCTGGATGGAACAGTCCAGTTTTCACCTGCCAAATGGAAAAGGATTGCCGCCTCTGCCAGATCTTCAGGATAGTGTTTTACCTCCCTGGCATTAACCGTGTACATGATGTCGGCATCCTTCTTATCCACTGAGACTTCGAGCCCGGGGTAGTCATCTTCATATTCCTCAACCATCCACTTGAAAGTCTCAACAAAATCTTCATCGGTCGTGTCCATTTGTGCTCGATAAACACGATGCATTCCAGCACCAATCTTCAGCTCCCAGGGAACAAATCCCTGCTGGTAAAGTAAACCGCGCAGATAACCAAACATGATACCCATATCAATGCCGTGAGGACAGTACATACCGCACCGGTTGCAGCATGTACATTTAGCCCATGCGGTTTCCATTGCCATATGCATGAATTCATTATCAACATTGCCATTACGCCGCACTATTTCGCCAAGGGTTGATTGAATTTTGTATGCAGGTACCTGTTTTGGATCACAATCATTTACAAGATAAAGAAAACAGCTATCTGCGCACAAACCGCAATGAGCGCAAATTTCAAGCCACGTTTTCATACGAGACTTTAAAGTATTTTGAATTGTTTTCCACAGGAGCTTACTGTCAACATCAAGTTCTTTCATCTCTTTATAATATATACGCCCACCGGTATCTCCAAGAAGGGCTTTAAGCTCCTCCTCGGTTTCAACCGGTTTTCTATTGCAAAATTTTCCTTCAGGCATGTGTCGACTCTCCTTTTAATTATTAATTTTGAACGACCTGTATGATTACCAGGCCAGTCCTTTTCCTTTCATCCCGCCTCGCTTTATGCCGTAGTCCATTCCCAACTGAGCACGGGAAGCAAAGAACAAAACAATATGCGACAGCTTGGTAAACGGAATGGCAATCAAAAGCGCTTCTCCGCATAAAATGTGGACAGTCAGCCAGAACGAGTAATCACCAAACTCGTAACGCGACAAAAGCCCTGTAATAAACGGAGCTGCTGATAAAAAAAGTATGAAGTAATCGTATGTAGTGGTTAAAATACGCACTTCAGGTAAGGCAATACGCCGAAGAGCAAGTAAAACAGCGCTGATAACCACAGTCCATGTCAACACATCGGCAAGTGCAGGGTTGAGTGTGATGAACATGGAAAACCCAAGCTTATCTTTAAGAAACAAGTTATGAGCAAGTAAAAATAATGGAACCAGCACGGCGCCGATATGGAAACCGAAAAAAATTACAGTCATAAAGGGTTGTTTGCGCCAGCCGTATGTTCCAAAAGGCAGCAGCCATTTGAAAATGGATTGTAATGCGCCTTTAAGACCCTGCAACGGATAAGCCCTGTAAGCCACACGGTCCAGTTGCCAGTTCAGTCCATTGAAATAAAGAACAATCCGAACCAGCATACCGATAAGGCAGATGCTGATGGATAGCCAGAACATGAAGCCAGTCAGAAATTCGTACATTGGTGCCTCCATTTATCTTTTAACATGGTATAGGTCATCTTATATCAATTGCCGGTCTAAAAGGTTCTCTTTTTTTCGTCTCTGCCTGTTAGAAAATGCCAGAATAAAGGCAGGGTAATGAGTATTCCGCCCATTAAAAGATAAACAACCGCTTTAGTATAGAGTATAAAATCATGCAGCGTATAAAAAACCGTATCCATTTGTTATTCCTCTTATTATTTAGTGATCATGCCGATAATCCGGATGTTCATACAATACCGGCATTCGGGTAGCGACAAACTTGTAAATCACCACCCCTATTGTAACTATAAATACTGAAGTGGCTACTTCCATCCAACTGGGAAAGTATCTCTGGGCAGAAGGAAGATGCCAGTTAAAAGCTACCAGCGAAATGTTCAACCTGTTCAGTACAACTCCCAACACAGTCCATGCAGCAGCTACGCGTACCAAAAGAAGGTTCTTCTCCCGTACTGCCAGAGCATACACAAAAGCCGGCAGAGCTACAAAACCGATCACTTCCAAAAGAAACCATAAGCCCCATCCGGTAGTCAGATGATGCCAATTGTTGTCAATTGCAATGCCAATCAATTTGATACCCACATATCCCATCATTACAAAAGAAGCGGCTTTGCCAAAACCCAGAGCAACCCCCGCACTTTCTTTTAGATGTGTTTCATCCATTTTATGATGTAAAAAGCGATGCGACAGAGAACTTTCGAATATTACCATGGACAATCCTGCAAAGATGCTGGAAATAAAAAAATATACCGCCAGATAGGTGGAATACCAAAGCGGGTGGAGCTTGGATGGAGCGATCGTAAACAAGGCACCGAGAGAGGATTGATGCAACGTCGAAAGAACAACTCCAAAAATTGTAAGTACAAGTGTCATGCGAATAACAATATTGCGTATCTTTTTCAGCTTTAACCATTCCAAAGCAATCGGGCTGTATTCAGTAAACAGTACAGTAAGATATAGAAATACGCACAAGCCGACTTCAAAAAGAAGAGAGCTGGTTCCCTGTGAGTAGAAGACTGGATAAGGCAAACGCCAAGGTCGTCCCACGTCGTAATGAAGGGCAAATACAACTAATGCATATCCCAGAAACGCTGTGAGTATCGCCGGCCTGACTGCTGAGTGATAACGTTTTAAACCGAAAACATAGCAGGCCGCTGATGTGACATAACCCCCGGCAGCCAGCGCCACACCGCATAACAGATCAAATCCGATCCATACTCCCCAAGGGTTATTGTTATCAAGATTAGTAACCGCCCCAAGTCCCCCGGTGAATCGGAGAACAGTTAATATCAGGCCTATAAAGATGATGGTGCCTGATATCACATTAAATGGGGTAAATATTTTGTCAGCACGAGTCATCGCCTGTGACATTTATTTTTCCTCCTTAGGTGTTGCAGCAGATGTCTCTCCGCCTACCTCATTTGTTGCTGCTTTAGCCTGTTTAGCTGCATCTTCTAAAGCTCTTTTTATTTCAAGATTTATTGCTGCTTCTTTATCCTTAGTCATTTTATCTTTCAATTCAGCCAGTTTTACCTTCATCTCTTCGTTGGCATCGGCAACTGTGCCGGCAACCGCTTCAATCCGTTCTTGTTCTGCGATCTTATCTTTTCTCTTGGAAATAGCGTAGATTCCGGTGAGCAGAACAGGCCATAGCCCAACAATAATCGGGACAGCAGCGAGAGAACCGGCTGTATAACTCGGGGCCGGCAGAATGCCCAGATCTTCACGCATTCCGATTTCGGCAAAAGACCTGCCGGAAAGATAAAGCCAGCTTGTACCGCCCATCTCATGTTCACCGTAAATGTGGTCTATGTATTGGCTGGGGTGCTTCTCAATCCTGCTCCGTGCAATCTTAATCAGTTTTTTCCGTGGGCCAAAATCCAGAGCTTCTTTTGGGCATACTTCAACACAACTGGGAAGTAATCCTTTTTCAATACGCGGCTGACACATGTTGCATTTCATAACTCGCGGTGTCAGCGGTTCATTATATTCATACGCCGGAATATTGAATGGGCAGGCGATCATGCAGTAGCGACATCCAACGCAAAGAGAAGCATCATAAACAACAGCGC
>MAXL01000219.1 GCA_001751005.1 Desulfobacterales bacterium S5133MH16 | reverse complement strand
GTATATCGCTTTCAAAAAAGCGGATATTGGCATCCACATGGCTGTAAGCAATCAGCCCATTAATGGAAAATCCCCTGAGTCCGAATGGCTCAACATAGGTGATAAAATCGCTCAATTCATATCCTTTTTCTTTGCGCGTCCGGTTGAAGATCGGGTGGATTTTATCGAATTCCGTCTCACTAAAAGCCAAATTAGTTACGAAAGTAAACTTACCAAGGCCTAAGACATGCTCAAGTTCCAAACGATAGCCTTCGCTGGAATTACTCTTGCCATCCCTTTCATCCACCACAAAACCAATGCTCGGAATAATTACATTATTTTCGTTAAAGGCGATAACATACCCGGCACCAAAAGTTATTGCCGATCCATCTCTTTTAAGGTCCGGTTCTCTGATTCCGATCTGATCGTCATCGATCTTGATTTGGGCGCTACTGACTGACAACTGGGCTCCTGTACCTAAAATGGTTTCATAATCGACCTCTATACTTGTAGTAATCTCTTTGGTATCATCTCTTTTGACACCCACCAGAAAGGGATCTTTCCATACCTCATTATATCCATGACTGAGAATGATCCGTAATGAGCCTAAATCATCCAGTGACTGATTGACCGCCAGTGCCAGCAAATCGGTGCGACCCGACTTGTTTCCCAGAGAAATTTCAGTACCGGTGCTTACGATCGCATAACCGATTTCAGCCATGATAACAGGGATCGCTTCCGAATAGTGCTCTACTCGTTCATCCAGCCCATTGATAATTTCGTTATCGTCCGTTACTTCCAGTTGACTGGGTCTTCCGGCGGCCAAGCCGCCTCCCAGTATAATATTGCCAAAAAATCCGCCTCGTTCCGGTTCATCTTGTTGAGCCTCAACTTGAACAGGAACAATTAACACTATTAACAGCAAACATAAACAACCAATCCGTTTCATTTCTTTATCCCTCCTTTCTTGTGTAAAAAGTGAATAGGGGTTCTTTGCCTGAGCCATCATTTGGTTTTTCAAAGGTATTGGGTTTCCCAAGAAAGAATGCAAAGACAAACAATCCTGCAAAGACAAACCCTACGATTAAGTTGAGAGCTATCGCACCCGCTCCGCTATGAGAGTAGATGAATTGATTCATACAGTGGAGAAAATTGCCAAGTATCATTGGTATAGCGGTAAAAAGCAGAAGATGACGCCTTTCGAATGGTTTGAAGACCACCCAGAGCAATATGGCTGCCCACCCGAACTCCAATGCGATAGCGGATATTAAAATCTCTCTGATCGCGTTGTTGTATTGAGGATTAAAAAGCGCTCTTAGGAGACCGATGCCATAGACAGCGTTAATGATAGCGCCACTGAAAGCGACAACTATGATAATAATTTTTCTAATTCGGATATTGTTCATTATTATGCTCCATTAGTTCCTACTTCCTGTAAGGTGTTCTTTCGAAAAAAACATCTTTTTATCTATTGCAATGATAACAGCGGCAACAACAATAAGGACCACGGTTTCAATACACTTTGTAATCTGTGTCATTTCCAGCATTTCCTGCGAGATATTGATAATAAAGTGAAAGAGAATCGCCGCAATAATACTTTTTCTATTTTTTATGCAGATCCAACTGATGATCACTCCCATAGGGATGATGCTGACAAAAAAGTTAACAGCAAACCAGATGTTTTCGTGTAAAATCTTATACTGATAGGAGTTATTTACAAATATGAGCGGAAAGTGCCAGAGCGACCAGAGTATGCTGAAAATAATCGATGCCTTAAAGAAGTTGTACCGGCTCTGTAGACTGTCAAAGGCATACCCCCTCCATCCAAGCTCTTCAAAACCTGCGGCAAGCACAAGAATAGATAACGCAGGGACAAATCCTGAAAAAGAGAACCCTTCGGCAAGTTGAAACTGCGAAATTGAGCCCCCAAATAGAAGAGAAAGAAAGATAGACGATAGAACAGAAAGCGGCATTATTAAAACAAATGCCGGTAGCATTTTGGGCTGTATTAGTCTGGGATTGATAAGCCGGTTGACAAAATCTTTTTTTAAATCCGAATTTTTTGACGCAAAGACCATAACAAGTGAGATGAGAAAAGGCGTCATCAGTCCGGGCAGCATTAATAACGTGTACAGTCCGTTTTTATCATCCTGAAAACTTACATACGCCCCTGCAAACCAGAGAGCATAAGTCACAAGAAACGTCATAGAAAAATAGAATATAGGTTTGTACTTGTAGTTAGAAATCATTTTTTTTCCTCCAAATTTTATTGGCCATGGCCTTGTTCTTATTTTTTTCTCGGTTTAATTAAAGTCCTTAATTTTTTATCAAGAACTTCTCTCGATACAACGCCTATAATAAAATCCACCACTTTACCGTTGTTAAATAAGAGTATTGTTGGAATCTTTCGTACGCCGTATTGTTTGGATAGTTCTTCATATTCATCGATATCTATTTTGCAAAATTTAATGTCATCCTTAAATTTAACAGCCATTTCTTTTATAATAGGGGCAATAATATGAGATGTTCC
>MAXL01000218.1 GCA_001751005.1 Desulfobacterales bacterium S5133MH16 | reverse complement strand
TGGTAGAGATGTGTTGCAAAAAAAACTTGGCAGGGTCAATAAGCGATTCCGAAAACTTGTCTTTACCGGGAAAAACGGCCACGAAATAACACTAAATTAATGTCGAGGATTTTCGCGAACCCCTGATGCGCAAGAGATCGGTGCAGATCGAGTAAAAAATCGCTCAAGGCGCCCTTCCTATTTTCGCAGGAGTTATATCATCGTTGTGACATTTTAAACATCCAGTAAAATGCGGATGAGAAGTTGGTGGACCTTCTATATCATTATTAGGATCATGGCATTCAAGGCATTCTTTGTCTTGGACCACACTTTCATGTTCGTCAGGATGGAGTTTGATGGAAGGCCCGTGAAAACCAAGATAATAACGATAGACGCAACCAAACATTGTAAAAAACATCATAAGAAAAAAAATTGTTTTTATAAAATGTTTCACCCGTCTTCCTTCTCTATTTTGCCGTCTCGTAAGGGCAAAAAGGCATCTGCCAGATTAATAATTTCCTGGTCATGTGTGGCAATAATCATTGTACATCCATGCTCCCGACCCATGTTGAACATGAGCTGAACAAGATCCCTGCCTGTATCTGTATCCAAGCTCGCAGTAGGTTCATCCGCCAAAAGCATTTGAGGCGAATGAGCGATTGCACGTGCTACAGAAACTCTCTGTACTTCTCCGCCGGAAAGTTCATGTGGGAGTGCCGGTCCGGTTTCGGCAAGACCGACTTTTTCAAGCAGTTCATGAACACGCTTTGCTATGGTTTTTCCATCAAAATTATTGAGCGCCAGAGAAAAAGCGATGTTTTCATAAACTGTCAAATAGCTCAGGAGGTTACCGTGCTGAAATACGAATCCAATGTTCCGGCGTTGAAAAAGACAAAGCGCCTTTTCAGATAGCGAATGTATTTCAACCCCAAAGCATGTTATTTTTCCTCTTTCCGGTCGTTCAAGCCCACCAAGGCAGTATAGCAGCGTGGTCTTACCTGATCCTGATTTTCCGAATACAGCCACTGTGTTGTTCTTTTCAATGGTGAATGATACGTCGGTTAAGGCCTGAATTTGACCTCTCCCCGATCGATATTCTTTTGAAATTCCTTGAACCCGTATCACGCTCTCAAAAACTCCTTAAAATATCCGCTGCTTTTCTTCGGGTTACAATCGCCGCCGGCCATATTGCAGATACTAAACTGAAAAATAAAGCAAGAATCGGAGGTAAACATAAGGAGAAAAATGTCAGCCTGGGAAATACAACTCCGGATACAACAAAATAACGGTTATGCGATGTAAAATAAGTAAGATCTATTCCCGAATAGTTTGTAATAAAAACCAATAATACACCTATAAGAACTCCAATGCTCGAAGCGGCAAGGTTCATTAGTATCACTTCGATAACTATAAGGCGCCCGATTTCTTGAGGTGTTGCTCCCATGGCTTTCATGATACCGTATTCTCTTAAATTTTTTAAGATGAATATGACGAAAGCACAGGCAATTCCGAGCGAAACCACCCCAAAAACTAAAACCGTAACAACACCCATAGAGATATAATTTAAATCTATTAGCTGAAGCAAGTCCGGCATCATTTCTTTCCATGAATGAAAGCCCGCCGGTTCAGAGATCAACGTCCGATATTCAGCAATGATGGATTCGGGTTCAAACCCTTCCTGTATAAAAATAGCAGCTTCCCAGGTGTCCTTTTTAACCGGAAGGACTTCAAAGGGACAAAAGGCAATTCCTCGATCCAGATAGTCTATTCCGGTTTTGTAAATTCCTGAGACAATAAATTGAATCTGATTTTTATTTAATCCCAAGGCGAATCGCACAGTATTCCCCGGCTGAACTCCTAATTTATCAGCTAACTGGTGGCTTAAAAACACCGTTCTATCAGCATTTTTAAGAAATTTTCCTGAAACCGTCTTTTTCCAGATTGCGGTGGTCTTCAACTCCGCAGCAGGATCCACACCGACTATGGTGATGGTTTCGATGTTATTCCCGTTCGAAAGTATCCCTGGAATTGAAATTCGCTTGAGAACGCTGACCACTCCATGGATTTTCAATCTTTGAGTATCTAAAGATTGAGGAAGAGAAAAGCCGGAGATATGACCTGAATAAAGACCTACAGAATTTCGTATCATCGCATCGTTGATGCCGACTGCTAGAGCAGATAAAAAGATCAAGACCGCAACAGCCATGACAACCATTAACGAAAGCGTTACGGTAGAGCGCCCCGATCGAAAGAGAAAAACAAAGGCTGTTCGAATCCAAAATTTCAAATGTTTGAACGTCATGTTTCAATATCAGACATCATTAGATCGGCACCGATTCTTCTCGAAAGAAACGAGATAGCAGGTTCTACAAGAAACTGGTTGTTATTATCAAAGAGAGTTTTGAGGCCTTTTAAAAGAAATGTTCGAGCAGACGTCACTGCGGCTTTCCTGGCATAATGGAATTCTAATAGCAGGTTTTTGTTTTCATCAGATCCGGGATTCAATTCTATTGAGGATTTCAATCGCTTCCAATCATCAGAGTCTGAACCATAGTAGATCAGGGAGACCACATAATTGTGGTGTCTTTTCCGCATGTCCATTGATAGATCAACCATATCATCCATAATCTGGCATCCAATTCCGATTTGGTACAGCGCATCTAACAAAAACGTAACGGTCTCTTTTTCAAAACTTTCTATGATACAAGGAACGGCCCAAGGACACTGAAAAAGCAATCCGGTTTTATAATGATGTATTAATTGAAGAACTTGATCCGGTTGGAGTATTTTATTGATACCGCCTTCTTCTGAAGCCTCCTGTGCACCACTTGGGGTCAGAGCATGCAGAGAAGCAATACTGGCTTTTAACACTTTCTTGATATTATATTCATTATCCTGATAACCTTTAATAAGGATTTCAAAAAGTACACGGTCAGAGACCAAGATATCAAGAACCGATCGAAATCTGACCCCCTGTTCGGGTAAATCTGTTTCAAGGGTTTTTTTGTACTCATCATCCAGGATGTTGTCGCAACCTGTCACCAGTCCCCGTATACATTGGTTAATAGCTGAATAAAAGATCCGACGTTGTTTTGAAATATTTGCTCGATGATAAGAATAAAGAAAAAGTGCGGAAAAAAAATTCTTTTCCAGAGAGAAAAAGTCGTCACCAGGATAAAGGAGATTGATGCCGCTTCCTTTGAGAATATTGTCAGCTTTTGACCAGTATAAAGAGAGTGCAACAAACAATTCGTCTTCCAGCTTCGTAAAAGGATCAACCTTCTGTAAATGTTTAGGATTCTGTTGTTGAATATCTTTTATGTATTCAATAATGTCTGTCATGTTACGCGTGCAGCCTTTTTACTTATGAATATGGCTATATATCCAAAATACGTATGAACATGTTTGGGCGGATCAAAACCGGCGTTTTCAATAAGAGATGGTAAGACACCTCTGATGTTTTCCCCGATCTCGGGCTGTAAAAAAAACCATCGCGAAACATGGGACACCAGCGCCCCCATCCAAGTAGTTGGGGTGTGCATATCCGCAATGACAAGTCTGCCTTGAGGACGTAAAACTCGATAGGCTTCTGAAAGAGATTGTTCTTTCAGATCAAGAGGAACATGGTGGAAAAAAAGGCTTGATACTGCTGCGTCAAAAGATGCGTCTGCAAAAGGCAGATCTTCGGCGGCTGCAACTTCGAAGCGGCAGGTTTTGCCTTCTCGCTTTTTTCTAGCAACACGAATCATCTTGGCTGCAGCGTCAATTCCCAAAGAAACGCCACCGGCTTTGGCATCAAGCTTGTCGGCAATCATCCGAGTCAGCACACCGGTACCACAACCTAAATCAACGACTCTGTCTTCCGTCTTGAGTTCAAGCAGTGAAACAATATGTCGATCATACTCAGCCTGCTTGCCGAGCATAAGGATAGGTTCAAAAAAATCATAAACAAAAGCGGCATGGTCTAGAGTTCTACCGCGTGTTGGAACCGACTCAATTTTCATGTAAATCTCTTTTAATTATATTATCATTTATAAATCTCAACTTGCTCTCAACAATATCCAAAAAATCCGTAGGTGTAAATAAAAAAAGTTGCAGCTCTATAGGCATAATAGCTTATTATTTTGCTTAGTTAGTGTCCATCCATAAT
>MAXL01000217.1 GCA_001751005.1 Desulfobacterales bacterium S5133MH16 | reverse complement strand
GTCCAACTTCTGCGTTGCGCTGCATTCCTCGTCACTGCGACGTACTATAAGTACGTCTCATTCCTCGGAATTTGCGCGCCTTGAATTTGGAGCTTTTTCCTTTACCATCAAAATCTGACTTTTTACGGGACCGTCAATAATAACGATTCAATAAAAAGATATGTTATCTAAGATATTAGAATTGCAAGACGTAATAAAAGTTGTTCGTGACCTGCGCAGGTCGAAGAAGAAGGTTGTTTTTACAAACGGATGTTTTGATATTCTGCATGTGGGTCATGTGCGTTATCTTGCCTCAGCCAGATCCCAAGGGGATGTTCTAGTGGTGGGACTAAATTCCGATGAGTCGGTAAGATCCATAAAACCCAAAAACAGGCCGATAGTGAACCAGCACCAGAGGGCTGAAGTTCTGGCGGGTTTGGAGTGTGTAAATTATATTACGGTTTTTGATGAACCGGATCCGTTAAAAATTATAAAGGCATTGAAGCCTGATGTACTTGTAAAGGGAGCCGACTGGATTGAAGAAAAGATCATAGGGGCTGATATTGTAAAAGCAAATGGCGGCAAAGTGGTAAGGGTTTCGGTAGTACCCGAAGTTTCGACTTCGCAAATCATCCAGAGAATCGTAAGGCTTTATCAACGCGGGTATGGAGAGTGAGGGAATTCATGGCATGATAATAACGCATAAAAATGGCGTTTCATTCTTAGAATTTAAAAAACTTGCGAAGCTCCCCGGTATCCGGCATGGAATTTTTACGAGAAATACCGGTGTAAGCACCGATCCTTTTCGAAGCTTAAATATCAGTTTCGGCGTTGGTGATGATGATCGGAATGTCAGGCGGAACAGGGAAATAATATCAAAATTCCTCAACGAAGAAGACCTTGTTTTTGCGGACCAGGTTCACGGAAGCAGAGTCATGGTATTTCCGAAAGACAATAATAACATTATCATATTTGATTCTGATGGTTGCGGTGAAGTTGAAACGTCGGAAATTTTAAGCAAGCAGATTGGCGTGTCTAATCCGGATTCCGAACACAAATATGTGGGGGATGCTCTGATTACGAATATACGAAAAAAGATTCTTGTGATACAGGTGGCCGACTGTCAATCGGTAATCATGTACGATCCTGTTCATCAAGTTGTGGCAAATGTTCATTCGGGATGGCGGGGAAATATAAATAATATCATCGGCCTTACAATAAAGGTAATGAAAAAAAGCTTTGGTTGCTTTGCCCGTGATATTGTTGCGGGGATCGGTGCGTCTCTGGGTCCATGCTGTGCCGAGTTCGTGAACTACGAAAAAGAGATCCCGAAGAGATACTGGAAATACAAGGATGATAACGACCATTTTGATTTCTGGTCATTAAGCCGTGACCAGCTTTGCCAGGCAGGGGTTTTGATGGATAACGTGAATTTAAGCAGATTATGCACAAAATGCGATCCAGACCGGTTTTTTTCATTTCGCGGAGAGGGTGCTACCGGAAGGTTTGCATCCATAATCGGTCTAAAATAATCCATAATATGTATCAGGAAAAAGCAAAAATTCTGTGGAATAACCAGGCAGGAAACGAATATTACAGAATCGGTTTAACGTGTCACAAGGGATATTCAGGCGCAAAACCCGGTCAGTTCATCATGCTGCACTTTCCCGGCCGGATGGCCCCTTTTTTGCCTCGACCTTTTTCAATACACAGGATTATTAAAACCGGAGGTCGGACAGCAGGGATTGAACTCCTTTACAAGGTAGTAGGAAAAGGCACAAAAATGCTTTCCGGACACTGTAAAGGTGATGTTGTAAATATCCTCGGTCCCCTGGGCAACGGGTTTATATTTTCAAACCACTATAAACGGATTTTTATTGTTGCCGGAGGGATTGGGGTTGCGCCTATGCTTTTTTTGGCCTCATATCTGAAAACAAAAGGAACAAATTCTTCTGAATGCATGGTTTTTCTTGGCGGAAGATCAAAGGATGACCTGTTGTGCAGTGATGATTTTTTGCGTATGGGCATGAAAATTCATATAACAACGGACGATGGGAGTGCCGGGGACCAGTGTTTTGTAACCCATCCTCTGGAAACGGCTTTGGAGAGGGATCGGCCGGATATTATTTACGCCTGCGGCCCTTTGGAGATGCTAAAATGTGTGGCGGGTATTTCAGAAAAGCATACCGTACCTTGCCAGGTTTCCATCGAAACGGTCATGGCTTGCGGCATGGGGGCGTGCCTTGGGTGTGCGGTTGAAAGAAAAGAGGCATCAGGAAATTATATGCATGTTTGTTTTGACGGTCCGGTTTTTGATGTAAGGTGTCTTGAGCTATAATTTAATGGTATAGGAATTTCCTTTTTTTAGAGCGGCGAAGCCGCGTTATATAGAATCGCGAAGCGATTGTATAACTTGTTATAATTATCATAAAAAACAAAGGCGTTTTTAAGAAAATCGTAAGGGTTCAGGGTCCAGCGTTCAGAGGTTCAGGGTTCAGGGTTTATTATTCAGCCATTGCGTTTCTGCTAAGCAAGCCGCCGTAACCCGCTGAGATTAAAACAATTGACGCAACTGCCATCTGAGATTCATTCCTGAAACCCGAAACCTAAAACCTGACACCAAATTTAATATTTTTTTGCATTGACTTGTTTAAATTCATGTGTTAGATGCAATGCGTTTTTACCGGCTCTTGATTTGAAGAGTTTCTCTTTGTTCAAGTAAGGTGTTCTTTCCCATGAAGAGGGAAACCAGACGTGCCATAAAGGAACTGGCATACTATAGCAGCATCGGCTTGTCCGTAGCGCTTTCCATCTTTATCGGGCTTGCCATCGGAGTTTACCTTGACAGACGGGTATTTGACACAACTCCTTGGTTTACGCTTATTTGTCTTGGGCTCGGGATCGCAGCGGGATATAGGAATATTGGCCTTGCAATAAAAAAGAGCAGAAAACTCTAACAGGATATTTTTAGCGTGGAAATTCAGCAGCGTCTCTTAAAATTTGTTACTCACTCAAACTGGATTCTGTTTTCTGTTGCAAGCATTGTCGGGCTTGTTCTTTTACCCCCTGATTTTGCCAGGGGAATTATTTTTGGCGGCCTTATTGTTACCATCAACTTCCATTTATTATACCGGACACTTAAAAAAGCGTTCAGGCCCTTCCGCCTGTCTTCTCACAGAGTTGTTTTAGCCAAATATTATATTCGCTTTTTAATCAGCGGCGTCATTATATTTGTCCTCATATCAGGTCACTATGTTGATCCGCTGGGTCTTATTATCGGTCTTTCGGTGGTGGTTGCTAGTATAATGCTTGCAACCATGTGCGAACTAACAAAACATATTTTCAAGGAGGCAACTTAAGGTGGAACATCCCTATCTCTTTTTTGTAAAGTTGTTTGAACTGATCGGTCTTGGGCATTTCGCCCATGCGTACCCTT
>MAXL01000216.1 GCA_001751005.1 Desulfobacterales bacterium S5133MH16 | reverse complement strand
GGTTGAAAAATATCTATAATAACGCTATATTTTGTCTGCATTGTGATCGAATTGAGGCGTTTGATAAAATATCTAATTTTCACAGGCAGTTTGCATAACATATTTTAAAGAAAAGCGACGTCAGTGTCAAGGGAAAAGGGGGAGCATTAGAATTGGGTTTGCTTTACATGAACCTGACCCGGACAAACCGGAATTAAAAAGCATTGAATATTGACAATTGAAAATTTAAAGAAGTCGCTTCGCTCCATTATTTTGATATGGATAATTTTAAAATTGGATGAATTCCTTAACTATTCAATCTTCAGTCGAAAATATTCAATTATTCGCGATAAAGAAATTAGGCTGTTTAGAATTTTTTACCATAAAAAGCCCAAAATTTACAACTAAGGGCCTAACCCGGACAAACTGAATAAAATGGCATCATCTTTGACTTACATAGAAGTCGCTATAGCGCTTCCGGTATACAACACCTATACTTACAGCGTCCCGGAAACTCTTGATGAACTGGTCGCCACGGGAAAAAGGGTCCTGGTCCCATTCGGTCAGCGCAGGGTAACCGGATATATTTTGGGCTCAGGAAAGGATAGCAATCAGGAAGGGATAAAAACTGCCCTGGATATTCTTGATGAAAAGCCGCTTTTCCCTTCATCCATGATTCCGTTCTTCAGATGGACCGCTGATTACTACCTGCATCCTATAGGAGATGTTATCAAATGTGCTCTGCCCGGAGGCTTAAATCTTTACGACTTTTTCACCATGGCTATTACGGAAAAAGGTGAGGATGCTCTTTTAAATAATTCTGCCACATCTCTGGAAAACCAGATCTTAAACCGGCTGAAAACCGGGCCCTGCCGCTTCAAAGACCTTAATAAAGATTTTAATCAGCATATCCCCAATGCCTTAATTCATTCCATGGAAAGACGGGGGGTTATTGTTTGCAATCGCAAGCTCAAGGGTGGGGCCACTAAACCCAAGATGGAGCGATATGTGTCATTACTCGGTTCGGATATTCCCATGGAACGGCTTTCCGATTCAAGAAAAAAAATCATTGAGACACTCAAAACTTTCGATGAAATCTCCGTAAAAAAATTACAAGAACGGGTTCCTTCTGCTTCAAGATTAATAAAATCTCTTGAAATGGACGGGCATCTTTCGATTTTTCAGAAGAAAGTGTATCGGGATCCCTTCGGTGAACCCATAGCACCCGACACCGCTCACACACTTACAAAAGAACAGAAAAGCGTGATCCATACCGTAACTGAATCCCTTGGCCGGAAATTTACAACCTGCCTTCTGGCAGGAGTCACGGGAAGCGGCAAGACAGAAGTTTATATGCAGCTTGCTGCAAAAGCTTTAAACCTGGGCTATTCCGTGCTGGTCCTGGTCCCCGAGATTGCCCTTATATCCCAGATGGAACGCCGTTTCCGAGCCCGGTTTGGAGAGTGTGTTGCCATTCTTCACAGCGGTCTTTCCGCCGGCGAGCGCTATGATCAGTGGATGCGTATCGCTTGCCGGGAGGCGACTATTGCTATCGGTGCAAGATCCGTTGTATTTGCACCTTTTACGAATATCGGCATCATTATCGTTGACGAGGAACATGATACCTCCTACAAGCAGGAGGGGGGACTGCGGTATAATGCCAGGGATCTTGCCATTGTGAGGGCAAAGCTTAATGACGGCGTTGCTCTGTTGGGGTCTGCAACGCCCTCGATGCAGTCGTACTACAATACGACCATAAATAAATTTAAGGCGCTCACATTAAAAAACAGGGTTGAAAAACGGCCCCTTCCGGAGATTACCGTAGTCGATCTATGCAAAAGCAAAGATGCTCGCGGAATTCGACGCTTCATTACACCGGAACTTCAGCGAGAAATGAAAGCAACACTCAATCGAGGCGAGCAGGTTCTTCTTTTTCTAAACCGGCGCGGCTTTGCCAGTTATCCGGTTTGCGCGGCCTGTGGTGAAGCCATAAGATGCAAAAATTGTGATATTTCACTTACCCTGCATCAAAAGGCCAATGCATACAAATGTCATTACTGCGGTTATACACGAGCGTCCACATCACATTGCACGTCCTGCGGATCCAGCAAAATCCTGCTGTTGGGTATGGGAACCGAAAAGGTTGAATCCGCCGTAAAATCTCTTTTTCCCGATGCCAGAACCACCAGAATGGACCGGGATACCACCCGACGAAAAGGTTCAATTCTAAAAATCCTGAAAGGTCTCAGAAACCAGACCATAGATATTCTTGTGGGAACTCAGATGGTCGCAAAAGGCCATGATTTTCCCAACATTACTCTGGTGGGTATTATTTGCGCGGATCTCTCGCTCAACTTTCCGGATTTTAGAGCCGGGGAACGAACCTTTCAGCTCTTAGCCCAGGTTGCCGGAAGAGCCGGGCGGGGAGCTGCGCCCGGCCGGGTGATCCTTCAAACTTATAACCCAAGTCATTTCACTGTCTTATCTGCAACAAAGCAGGACTTTCAAACCTTTTACAACCAGGAGATAAGTTCCCGGAAGAGCCTGAATTATCCCCCATTTTCAAGGATGGTCCAGCTTAAAATATCAGGGAAAGACCAGGAAAAAACCCGGCAGCATGCCCAGGCTATCGGGGATCTTTGTCATACGTTGAAAAACAACAATCATTCTTTTTTAAAATCCGTGGAAATATTGGGACCCATTGAAGCCTCACTTCCAAAGATCGCAAAACGATACCGGTGGCAGATCCTTTTAAAATGCCCGAGCATAAAACAGCTTCACCGGTTTCTTCACCAGATGTGGTTTGATAAAAAAGCAAACATCAGCATCCGCGATGT
>MAXL01000215.1 GCA_001751005.1 Desulfobacterales bacterium S5133MH16 | reverse complement strand
TTTCCGTCCTTGTTCGGCGGAGTTACCATGGCGATATGCTTTACCCCTGCGACTTTGGCCGGAATAACACCCATCAAGACTGAAGAGACAAGAGGCGTTTTCCCCCCCATTCCTCCCGGCACGTAAACACCCGCAGTATCCACGGGATTTACCATCTGCCCCAGAAGAGTGCCGGGCCTTTTTGTATTAATCCATGAGTTGACGAACTGCTGTTTATGGAAAGCTTGGATTTGCTTGACCGCTCTGTTTAAAGCACGCACAAAGGATCGGTCTGTTGTTTTTGCGGCCGAATCAATCTCCCGGCGTGTTGCCTTGATCGACGCTATGGTCAATCCCGGAGAGTCAAACCGGTTTGTATATTTAATGAGCGCGTTATCCCGATTTTTCCTGACATCTTCAAGGATGCGCGTGACCGTAAGAATGTCTTTCTTCTTAAAGCCAAGACCTCTGTTTACAATTGACGTTATCCTTTTTTCAGCCGATTTTGATGGATAATTATAGATTTTCATAAAGGTTATCTTTCTTTTTACGTTTCTATTGTTGAAATAAATTTCCTTAATTCTTCGAGGAAACGAAAAAAGGAATCCGGATCTGTTACCTTAATACAGTGAAAACTAATGTTTGTGAAATAAATTATCAGAGCAATGACTAAAATAGTAAGAACTAAAAAGGTATATCCAATGATTAACCCTACCAATGCTGCACGGCCACCCATGAGTTCAGGATTTTTTTTACATTCTGAGCGTGCAGCATGGCCGGAAATAATACCGGGGATATAACCTAAAGGGCCGATAAATATCGAAAGGCATGAAAGGCTTAAACACACAACAGCCAAAACAGAATATTTAGATTTAGAAATATTTGTTAAAGAATCCATTTTTGAAAAAGTTTTACCAGCATCAAAAAAGAGAAAAGCAAGAAAATGATTGATTAACAAACTAAACCTGATGAATTCGTAAAAAGTGAAACGTGAAATGTTAAACGACTACATTTAGTACATTAAGAGGCAATATTACACAACATATAAACTTTTCACGTTTAACTTTTTACTTTTTACTGAAATATCAGATATTAAAGATTCATTTTTACAACAAGATCCATGTTCGACTGAACAATTTCTAGAATCTGTTCTTTGGAATGGAGGGGGCCGCAACCAATACCCGGACATTCCCTGGATATACGTTTCCATTTTTTTAAAGAACGTAAATTCTCAAACCAAAAAGGAAATGTTTTGCACTGATGGGGACGAACCGGATAGATTGTGCACCCGTTTTCATAAAAAAAACACCGTCCATCCGCATGTTCTTTAATACTATATTCTGTCTTTATCGGATATAGATATTTTTCAATGAAAAAGGGAACTTGAAGAGAAAGGTGTTCGGCGATACTCGTAAGTTCATCTTTCCCAACATATATTATCCCCGGATCCCCGGTACAGCATACCCCGCACCGCCGGCATTCAAAATGAATTCCATGATCAAAAAAATAGGATCGATTGTATAATCTTTTCATTAGATTTTCACAAAGTTAGTTCCTTTACAACTATTGACTAAAGTACGGCTTGAATTTCTTCGGCAATACGGGCAGCTGCTTCCTTTGGATCCTTTGCATCCTTGATGGGCCGGCCGATTACCAAATAATCGGATCCGTCTTGAACCGCCCGAGACGGTGTGGTTACGCGCCGCTGATCATTTTTTCCGCCGGCCTCCCAATCAGGACGTATCCCCGGCGTTACCGCAACAAAGTCTTGACCGAATGTTTCCTTTATCATTTTCACTTCAAGTGCAGAGCAGACGATACCCTTACAGCCCGCCTCTTTTGCCATGGCCGCCCGTTTGATTACCAGTTTTGTCAAGTCGTCATAAAATATTTTCTTGAAGCCCGCGGATTGAATATCTTCATTCAAGACGCTGGTTAAAACCGTAACGCCCAGGACGCCAACCTTGTCCTTGCTCCCTGTAACCGCAGCTTCAAGCATTCTGGAAGTCTCTCCGCAATGAACCGTTGCAAATGCAACGCCCAAGTCTGCAATATTCTGCATGGCATGTGAAACGGTTGCCGGAATATCATGAAGTTTCAGATCCAAAAATATCCTGACTGCTCCGGACGCTTTTATGAAATCAATGATATCAGGCCCTGATCGGATAAAAAGTTCCAGACCTATTTTGAACATGCCCACCGATTCCGAAAGCGTTTCAACGTAGTGTTTAGCAGTCTTTACAGAAGAAACGTCCAGCGGGAAAATGATATAATCTTTTGCTTTTTTCATGGTTGGCTTATCCATACTTTTTTTATTGCCACTAAGACACCAAGACACGAAGAAAGATTAATAAATTTATCCTTTGTGTCTTGGTGCCTTTGTGGCAAGCATTTTATGGTTGTTGTTTATCCGGGTTAGGTTGTAATAATTTTCAAAGCACCGGGCACCACATGAATGACAATCGGCATCATTCCGGGCTGCTCTCCATCAACATCAAGAAGTGCCGGCTGATCCGACACCGCCTCTATTTTTTTCCCGGTCAATGTAACGACTTTGTCAATATCATATATCCTGCCATTGTAAAGATTGGGAAGATTTAAAAAAACTTCAGGAAGGGTCAGGTCCCCTATGACCGTCACATTCAAAAGGCCGTCATAAACCGATGCATCCGGGGCTACCCACATACCGCCGCCATGGTACCGGCCATTTGCAACGGCTACGTTCCAGACAGTGAACTCCTGTTCAAAACCGTTATCGATTCTAATCCGTATCTGTTTCTTTCCGTATAGAAAAATGGATATGAGCGTCGCCCACATAAAAGAAATAAATGGACCAAACGCTTTGGTAGTCCTGTTGACCCTCTGAGCGACGTCACCCCCCAGACCGAAACTTGTTATATTATGAAAATAACGACCACATTCATGACCACGATGATCGTGAAAAGAAAGTCTTCCCAAGTCTATAGTGTGCACAATACCGCTGGCAATCGCATCAATGGCATGTTCTATATTTTGTGGTATGGGGAGGGTTCTGACGAAATCGCACCCCGTGCCATTGGGGACAAAACCCAACGTCACGGTTGACCGTATAGATTCCTCATGCATCATAATGCCGTTGATCACCTCGTTAAGCGTACCGTCTCCTCCCACGCAGACCAGGAGTCCGGCATCTTTGGCAACGGCATCTTTGGCAAACATCACCGCATCACCGGGCTTTTGTGTCATATAAGTTTCAAAATAACCCAGACGATCTCTGGCAACCGCTTCAATATAAGACCACTTTGATCCCGTTGAACCGTTTCCGGCATGCGGATTGACGATAAAAGCAATTTTTGACAAAGTCATACCTGATTTGCCTCAAGAGATTTTTGCCACAAAGACACTAAGACACAAAGGATATATTTATTATTCTTTCTTTGTGCCTTGGTGCCTTAGTGGCAGAATGGAAAAAGTTTTACCACAAAAAGCACAAAATTTAACACTAAGAGAT
>MAXL01000214.1 GCA_001751005.1 Desulfobacterales bacterium S5133MH16 | reverse complement strand
TTCAATTTCTGATTTTTAACATTTTGCATAGGAGAATAACATGGCTAAGATTAATTTCGGCGGTACTGAAGAAGAAGTAATTACTTCGGAAGAATTTTCATTGGAAAAAGCTAAAGAAGTGCTTAAAGATGAAACAATTGTAATTCTCGGCTATGGAGTTCAGGGACCGGCTCAGGCGCTCAATCTTAAAGATAACGGATTTAAGGTGATAATAGGACAGCTTGAGGGAGACGATTACTGGAATAAGGCTGTTGCCGACGGGTTTGTTCCAGGTGAAACCTTATTTCCCCTCAAAGAAGCGGCAAAGCAGGGGACTATCATTAAAGAACTCCTTTCCGATGCAGGGCAGGTAGCCACCTGGCCTCAGATAAAAGAATGCCTTAACGAAGGGGATGCGCTTTATTTTTCTCACGGTTTTTCAATTGTTTATAAGGATCAAACCGATGTCATACCCCCTGATAATGTTGACGTAATTATGGTGGCACCAAAAGGATCGGGAACCAATGTACGCAGGAATTTTCTGGACGGAAGCGGCATCAATTCCAGTTTTGCGGTCTACCAGGACTATACCGGCAGAGCAAAGGAAAGAACATTGGCATTGGGAATTGCCATCGGTTCAGGCTATCTTTTCCCCACCACTTTTGAAAAAGAAGTTCATAGTGATCTTACCGGTGAACGCGGTGTTCTTATGGGCTGCCTCGCAGGTGTTATGGAAGCCCAGTACAACCTTTTGCGAAAGCACGGGCATTCACCAAGCGAAGCATTTAATGAGACCGTGGAGGAACTAACTCAGAGCCTTATCCGGCTGGTGGCTGAAAACGGCATGGACTGGATGTTTTCAAACTGCAGTACAACCGCCCAGCGCGGGGCGCTGGACTGGGCGCCCAGGTTCCGGGATGCAGTGGTTCCCCTGTTTGACGAACTGTATGAAAGAGTTGTATCCGGCATAGAAACCAAAAGGGTGCTTGAGGCAAACAGTGCTCCTGACTACCTTGAAAAACTGCAAAAGGAACTCGACATCATCAAAAATTCTGAAATGTGGCAGGCCGGGGCTGCGGTACGGTCGTTGCGGCCTGAAAATCGATAACCATAAATTTTAAGTTTAAAGTGCCTAAAATGATCTAAAGTGTCTAAAGTTTACCCTGTGGAATGCCTGCCCAATGAAATGCAACGCCTATTTCAACGGGGTGGAGTATTACTCCGGGATTATGGTACTCTGTTATTTTTATATTCTACTGCGCTGTAAGCGCATTCCTTAATTTTAGTTCACTTCAAACTTTAGCTTACTTTTAACTGGAAAATACAATAGCTTATTCAACATTTACAATAAATTGTTGATACGGCTAATAAGTGTTTAATAATGATATTATAGGAGAACTACATTATGGAACCGATCATCTTATATGACACCACCTTAAGGGATGGAACCCAAGGAGAAAACATAAACTTTTCCGCCATGGAAAAGATACAAGTCGCCAAGCACCTGGATGATTTCGGTATACATTACATCGAAGGCGGTTGGCCGGGTTCCAATCCCAGAGACATGCAATTTTTCGATCTGGCGCAAAAAGTGAAATTCAAAAATGCCCGTATAACAGCGTTCGGTTCTACACGCAAACCCGGTATCGACCCGGCCGACGATCCAAACTTGATAGCGTTGCTTAAAGCCAACACCCCCGCGGTGGCAATATTCGGAAAAACCTGGGATCTTCATATTAAGCAGGTCATGAACAACACCCTGGAAGAAAACCTTGCCATGATCCGGGAATCCGTTGCTTATCTGAAAGAAAATGATCGCGAGGTGGTTTACGATGCAGAACATTTTTTTGACGGGTTCAAGGAGAACAGTGACTATGCCCTGGAAACCTTATTTGCCGCCATAGATGCCGGAGCGGAATTTATTGTACCCTGTGACACTAACGGCGGCAGCCTTTCGTCTGAAATCAAATCGATAATAAACGAGGTCCGCCGTCGGCTTGCCGAAAAATATAATACAAAACCGGATGCGCTGCCGGCTAAAATCGGCATTCATACCCACAACGACAGCGGTCTGGCAGTGGCCAATTCCATCCAGGCCGTAGAATCCGGTGCGGTGATGGTCCAGGGGACCATCAATGGATACGGAGAGAGATGCGGCAATGCCGATCTCACATCTATCATACCGATTCTCTATTACAAGATGAACCGCCCATGTGTTCCTGCGGAAAACATGGCAAAACTGAAATCTCTCTCCAGGTTTGTGAGCGAAGCCGCCAATATGATTCCGTTAAACAGCAGACCTTTTGTGGGAAATAGTGCGTTTGCCCACAAAGGGGGCATTCATGTGAGTGCGATCATGAAAGTATCCCGGGCATATGAACATATGGAACCGGAACTGGTGGGCAACAATCGCCGGGTTCTGGTATCGGATCTTTCGGGTAAAAGAAACATTGAATACAAGGCCAAAGAACTAGGTGTTGAGCTGGGTGCCAACGGATTTGATAGTCGCAAAATCGTTACGGAAGTTAAACGCATGGAACAGGAAGGGTACCAGTTTGATGTGGCTGACGCATCGTTCAAGATCTTGCTGGAGAAGTTTACCGATCAGTACCATCCCCTGTTTGAACTCAAATCCTTCAGGGTACACATTGAAAAGGACGCTGATCGCCCCTGTTCCGCCCACGCTACCATCAAAATTTCCGTTGGAGGCAAGGAAGAAATCACCGCCGCTGAAGGAGACGGGCCGGTCAGTGCTCTGGATAACGCCCTGCGCAAGGCCCTAAACAAATTTTATCCCGAACTGGAGGCCATGCGACTGATCGATTTCAAGGTCCGGGTCATCGATGGACGCAAAGGAACCGCGGCAAGGGTTCGTGTGTTTATAGAGTCGCGGGATCAAGATAATATCTGGAGCACCATCGGTGTTTCCGAGGATATTATCGAAGCGAGCTGGCATGCCCTGGCAGAAAGTGTTCACTATAAGCTGTCTATGCAAAAACAGTAACAAATAACAAATGACTATGAAAAGGAACAAAATCTTGATTAAAAGAGATGGAATCAATGCCGCGGGACCAATTTTTTATCCTGTCCTGCGGCCTATGCTTGGCCGGATTTTACTCGTTGTCACAGGGACAGATTTAAACATGAATCCTGAAAAAAAGGAGTAAAATAATGGAAGAACAAGTAATTATATTCGATACCACATTAAGAGACGGCGAACAATCTCCAGGCGCCAGCATGAATGCCGCAGAAAAGCTGCGCCTTGCCACACAGTTGGAAAAGCTGGGTGTAGATGTGCTGGAGGCCGGATTTCCTGCAGCCTCAAAAGGCGACTTTGATGCGGTTTCAAAGATCGCGGGAAAACTCAAAAAAACCGAGGTTGCCGCCCTGGCGCGCACCTCCAAAGCAGATATTGACCGAGCCTGGGGTGCAATACAGCATGCCGTAAAACCGAGAATCCATACATTTATCGCCACATCCGACCTTCACATGCACTACAAGCTGAACATGACAAAGGATCAGGTTTTCAAAACCGCTGTGGAAGCGGTCAAATATGCCAGGTCTTTTACCGACAATGTGGAATTTTCAGCAGAAGATGCGTCTCGAAGCGATCGGGATTTTTTGTGCAAGGTTTTTGAAGCCGCCATTGAAGCCGGCGCAACAACCATAAACATTCCGGACACCGTAGGCTATGCCATACCCATGGAATTTTCCGATCTGGTAAAGTATGTTATGAGCCATACACCCAATATAAATAAAGCCGTTGTAAGTGTCCACTGTCACAATGACCTGGGTCTTGCCACTGCAAATACCATCGCGGCAATAAGTGCCGGTGCCAGACAGGCAGAAGTGACAATCAACGGCATCGGTGAAAGGGCCGGAAATACCTCCCTGGAAGAATTTATCATGGCAATTCACACCAGGCCTAATTATCTTCCACTATCGTCCAATATCAAAACCGAGCTTATCTATCCCACGAGCCGCCTGGTCAGTATGATTACCGGTATCATGGTTCAGCCCAACAAGGCCATCGTGGGAGCCAATGCCTTTGCTCACGAGGCTGGAATTCATCAGGACGGCGTACTCAAAAATCCCATGACCTATGAAATTATGAAACCGGAAACCATCGGTCTCAGCGCCAGCAAGCTGGTTCTGGGAAAGCACTCCGGAAGACACGCTCTGCGCACACACTTAAAGGATATGGGGTACGATCTTTCCGACGAAGAAGTACAGCTCGTTTTTACAAAATTCAAGGAACTGGCTGATAAGAAAAAGTATATTGTCGATGAAGATCTGGAAGTTATTGTTACCGAAGGTATCCTGCGAACCCCCGATATTTTCCGTCTGGAGTATCTGCACGTGACAAGCGGAACCACTGTTCTGCCAATGGCAAGCGTCAAGCTTTCAATAAATGAAAGGTCTGTTCAGGGCGCAGGTCACGGTAACGGACCCATTGATGCCGCCTTTAACAGTATCGCCAAACTTACAGGCACGCAATCCGAACTGTTGAGGTTTTCGGTGAGCGCCCTTACCGGCGGTACGGACGCCCAGGGCGAAGTCACGGTCCGCTTGAGCGAAGAGGGATTAACTGCACTTGGCAGAGGAGCAGACCCCGATATCATCACTGCCAGTGCCAAAGCCTATATAAACGGACTTAACCGTCTGGAATACTTGAAAGCCAATCCCGTGGTTGCAACGACCTGATCCTGTTTTGAAAAAAGCCCAAGGGGCTGCAAAGCCCCTTGGGCAAAATTTTATACGTTCAGGGTGCCGATAATATCCGACAGGTCAACAATGTTTCTTTCCTCTAAAAATGCTTCTATTCCTTCTATGATATCTATGGTGGCATGGGGGTTTATAAAATTGGCCGTACCCACCTGAACCGCTACGGCTCCTGCTATCAAAAACTCCAGTGCATCTTCCGCTGTCATGATTCCCCCAACGCCGATTACCGGGACGTTGACCACTTGAGCCACCTGCCAGACCATTCGGAGGGCAACGGGCCTGATTGCCGGGCCGGAAAGCCCCCCGGTTATGTTAGCAAGCTTTGGACGTCGGGTTTCAATATCTATGGCCATACCCGTTATGGTGTTGATCAGAGAGATCGAATCGGCCCCTTCTCCTTCCACACTGCGAGCGATTTCAGTAATATCGGTTACATTTGGAGAAAGCTTAACCATCATAGGCCGGGTCGTACTCTTTCTAACCGCCCTGACAACCTGGGCCGCGGATTCAGAATAAGCCCCAAAGGCCATGCCGCCGCACGTTACATTGGGACACGAAATATTCACCTCAATGCCGGCTATCTCTTCAATATCTTCAAGCCGCGAGGCCAAGTCAGCATAATCTGCAATACTTTTTCCGTAGATGTTTACAAAGACCGGCGCATCAATCATTTTTAAAAACGGTAATTTTTCTTTCACAAATGCTTCCAGACCCACGTTTTCAAGGCCAATGGCATTCAGCATGCCGCACGGTGTTTCAACGATTCTCGGGGGTGGGTTCCCTCTGGACGCTTCAAGGGACAATCCCTTTACAATAATGCCGCCCAGACGGTTTAAGTCTATAAGCTTTTCAAACTCGCTGGCATATCCGAATGTTCCGGATGCCGTTAGTACAGGATTTTTTAATGTTATTCCCCCGATATTTACACGCATATGAGACTTTTTTTTGTTCATATCAATAAATCCATACAATTTAATGCCTAACCTCGACTTGTCCGTTCCCAAACCATCCCTAAACACAAATTAAAACCTTTTATAAAATAAATAAAGTTTTTTAAAACTGATTTTGGCAGAGAATAAAAAATCAGACAGAATGCCGCAAGTATCCAGTATCTTGTCGCACTTTGAACAAATCTTTTTTATCCAAAAAGAAAACCCTTTTTTAATGTTAGATAACAAGGTCCGGATACCTGATCACTTGGATATCTTATCAGCCAACTCAGCAAACACCTTGGTTATTTGAGAATCTTCATATTTTTCCTGAAAAGAGATGCCGTTATCTCCGCATGAAACAAAATT
>MAXL01000213.1 GCA_001751005.1 Desulfobacterales bacterium S5133MH16 | reverse complement strand
TAGCTTACAATAGGCTCCACCAGTATCTTTTTTGCCATCCCACGACCAAGGGCGTACCGGTTGTAATCCATGGCAACCACCAATTGTCCTCTGTCCAGGTTGGTAACAACGTCAATCTTGTCTCCGATTCTCAGCCCCATGGATAATAGACGCATTCGAGCCGTGGCACCCCCGGTAAAATCTTTGATTTCAAACCGTTCCCCCTGTTTGGCATTGACAAGCGGCATGAGTTGAGCGCGATCTTTAAAGCATTTGGAACAGATGCCGTATATTTCCATTTTGTGCCGAAGCATGTGGAAATTATAAGCCGCAGCAATCTGAACCTGCAGGTTTTCAAGCTCTTCGTTTTCAAACTCAAAAATATTTTTGCATTTTGTACAGATCATATGATCATGATGTTGACCTAAGTGCTTGTGTTCATAACAAACTTGTCCGTTATTGAATCTCCTTTTTTGGGCAAAACCAAAACGGCACATAAGTTTCAACGTGTCTCGGACAAAATCAGGAGTAAATTGATATCCGTTTTCCTTAAGAAGCCGAACAAGTTCGGCAACGGTAACATGGTGCTCGGTTTGAAGAAAAATCTCAAGAATATTGAATCTATCTTCGAAATGATCAGTATTTTCTTGCTTAAAAAGCTTTTCGAACTGTTCTTTTTCTCTTTTATGAACTCGTTTCATATGGATTCCTTGATGAGATAATGTCCTTGTAAAAGACTTTTACGAGGACATCAAGTGCGAACTTTAACATTAATGCTTGATCAATGCATTGTCAATAAAGCAACTTTCCGGAAATGAAACAAATACCTTACCCGTTCACGGTTTAGAGGTTCGATGGTACCCTAATGCCGGGTCAGACTTCCGTAGATCCGTAAAAGTTTGTCGGGTAGTTCGCGAACGTCAGATATAACATTATGATGAACGTTTCCGTAAAGATCATCCAGCTTGGGATCTCCAGCAAAATTAATGGTTATGGCATGAGTATATATGTTTTTTGAACGCGCCTCGAATATGGCTTTTCGGGTATCTGCAGTTGCATAATTTTGTTTATAATCAACATCATTGGGAAACCCGTCACTTAAAATAATTAATAAACGGACTTTTGAAGAAATCTTTTTAAGGTAACGGGTAGCATGGCGGATGGCGGCCCCCATCCGAGTGCTCCGTTGAGGCGCCATGGCGTTAATACGCCGTTTGACCGTATCATCCATATTTTCATCAAGGTCTTTTATGCGAAAATAATCCACTCCCAGACGGCCGGTTCCGGAAAAACCCGCTATGGCAAAGGCGTCTCCCACAACTCCCAGCGCTTCACAAAAAAGTACGATAGCTTCCTTCTCGACATCCAGTACGGTCCCATGTGAACCAAAAACAGCGTTTGCTGTTGAACGTGACAGATCCACCAGCAAGAGTACGGCAACATCCCTGGTCTGTTTAATATGTTTGATATACAGCCTGTCTGATGGAATTCTCCCCGCCTTTTTATCTATGGCAAAGTCTAACAGCGCCCGGTAATCGAACTCATCCCCTTCCATCCATTGTCTTAACCTTATAAGACCCTCGGGCTTCAACAGTTCAAAAGCATAGCGTATCCTCTTTACCAGCCCCCTGTGATGTCTCAATGTTAACTTATAGAAATCGCTCTCTTTTTCGGTTAAAACTTTGTCAAGTACTCTCACATGAGAATATAGGTAATCCTGCAAGTTGCAGTCCCATTCTTTGTGCCAGGAAACAGAGCCGAAAAAATCTTCTTTCTGAAGCACCGTAATGCTCTCCGTGCCGAAAAGCATGGACAAATCAAGCCAGGACAGGTCTATAGAAAATTTTTGTTGCTGTAACATATGAGGCTCGTGATTATCCCGAAAACAGCATATCATTTCTTTCAGGTCCTGATGGGAAACCATACCGTTGTTTTCCATCAGGCGTTTTTTAATATCCGATTTATAGATTTTAAACCCCTTTTCCCCGAGCGTCACCTTTAAGATCCCGGCCAGTCGTTCATATTCCCGATATGCCGAGAAAAAAAGATCCGGCCTTAATCTGCGGCCAAAGGGTGTTTGCATGGGTTTGTAAAATTCTTTAAGGTCTTTTTTTAAATATGACCCTCTGTTCAAAAGTTTTTCCATTTCCGGGTATATCTTGACAACAAGCTCTGCACAGGACTCAACAGTAGAATTCTCCGTTATTGTTGTTGAAAAAAGATTTTTAAACTTTTTGATATGAGCATATATTTTATTGTCCGTACCAAAACGTTCTTCTTCTGAAATGCCGAGTGCAATCCACAGATACAAAAGAAAGACCATTTCAACCGGTTTATGCTTTTTAATCATACGTTCAGCTTCCCGTTGAAGCACGGGAAGGGCCTGCCTGACAAGGCCCGGATACTGTCGGTTCAACATAATTCTGATACGGCCGTGTTCGAAGATTGTAAACAGATCCGTTGCCAGCGCCGCGACCGGAAAATACAAGAAAAAACGTTCCATATCGGATAGATCTTCCCGATTTTGGATTAAATCGAATTCCAAATCATAATCCTTTAATTTCGCAATCCCTCGGCATTTTTCTATGGCTTTTTCAAGATCAAAATCGAAGGTGCCGAACTCATAGTGTCCTGCTTCAAGTCTTGTAAGGCATTTATACAGGTTTATGTTTTCGGTTTTATGGGGAAACACGCTGATTTCATCCGGAAGGTATATGAACTTTCCGTCTGAACAGACAAAAATTATTTTATTGCATTCCTTTATTAATAAATCCGGAAGGGAAGAAAGTGGACGCACTGAAATTGAAAGACCGGTTCTGGCCATGAGATAACGGTTTAGCTGCTGTCGGACTCGGGAAATAGGAATGGTTACCTGCAAATCGGTGAAGGTATCGATACCGAGTTTGGATTCCAGTGAAAGAAATTTTTTTGCAAGTTTCTGGTTGCGCTTTAATTTTTCGAGCCCCAGGGAAACAAAATCGCTTAAAGCCTCTTTGGAAAGCAGATACAGTCCTTTCTCAAGTCCGTCCATAAAGGAATCGGCCAGGTGAAAATCAGCCTTTATAACGCGTTGAAGCTGTTCTGTCTGCCAGGCTCGGCGTGAAGGAGAAAAGGCAAGTACAACACCGGGCAGGATATGAGCAAAACGCTGGCTTCGGACATACGACATGTCCTGGGAAAAGGTGTCGCCAAGCAGGTCAAGGGTTGCGGATGCGGCTTCAATGTGATTCCTGTTTAATAATTCCGACAGAACCTTAAGCGGATCTTTTAGGGTATATGTTCCCTTGTTCAGCATAATCTCAAGGGTTTTCAGAAAGCGCTTTAAAAAAAGATTGTCCCCGTATTTTATCACCGGCACAAGATGCTCGGCCATAATCCGTCCCAGTGTCGGACCCTTGCGACCGAAGCTGCGGACCAGATCCCGGTAGCGATAAATTTTTTTAACATCAACCTCCCCAATCAGATCCGTATAACCGGATGCTAGGGTTCGGCCGAAAGAAATCTCCCGGACTAATCCCCACAACGTCTCTTCAACCAGCAATGCAATGCTCTGGTTTGAAACCGGACAGCCTTTTTGATCCAAGGCGGCCGTAACCGTCTTTGCTAAGTCCGGATCGGCAATGGCGAGCTGTTTGAGTGGATCTTCTTTGTGCATTGTTTCTTCCACAAGGTTTTCCTGACATCTCATCCGGTTATTCTGTCATGGACTACTTTATTTCAAACAGATTTCCGTCATAATCTTCGATGAAAACAATCAGATAATCTCCCCTGGGGATACGTTTGACCGTTAAACCCTCTTCCTCACACTTTTTTTCAAAGGATTTCCTGTCTTTTACTTCCAGGCAGAGGTGTGCATAAGGCGCCTTCATTTTAGGATCAGAGACGGTAACAAAGACCTCAATCCTAAAGTCCTCGTTTCCATAGAGGATCATTTCACATTCTTGAGATATACCAAAAAGTTGTTCTCCAAACACCCGGTCAAGTGTTCCGGATTTTATCTTTTTCAGCTCGAGAATCCCCTCATAGAATCTGTCCGCCCTTTCCATGGAGCTGCATACTATCGCAATATGATGTAGTTTCATTATTTTTCCATTTGTTTTTTTGTATTCGTTCACGGAATAAGGATTCAAAAACCCTATACCCTGAACCTCTGAACCGTGAACGCTTACCAAAAATGTTTGTCCCCCCTTTTTTGAGTTGGACCGCAGGATGTTTAAGCGAATGACAGTTAAAAAGCAAGGGTAAAATCAGTGAAAAACGCCTCCCAAAAACCCTAACCGGGGATTATTAAATCCTGTTTTAAAACTAAAAGATATCTTCGATGAGATCGTTCAGGGTTTCCTGAAGCCTGGCATCATCGGTTAAGGGAAGACATATGGCGGACCGGCACGCATCATGAACCGGGATATCCCGTCCGATCATCTGAGCGGCATAAATTAAGAGCCGGGTACTGGCCCCTTCGGTAAGACCATGCTCTCGGATGTTTCTTATTTTTCCTGCCAGAGATACCAATTTTAAGGCGGATTTCATATCGATATTTCCTTCATGGGAGACGATTTCGGCTTCTTTTTCGGCTTCGGGATAGTCGAACTCTAATGATATAAATCGCTGGCGCGTGCTCTGTTTGAGATCTTTCAATACCGATTGATATCCCGGATTATAGGATATCACCATCATAAAATCCGGATGAGCGTGGATTATTTCTCCTTTTTTGTCAATGGAAAGGGTTCGCCGCATGTCTGTTAACGGATGTATTACTACCGTTGTATCCTTGCGAGCTTCAACGATCTCGTCCAGATAGCAGATGGCGCCCATGCGCACGGCCCGTGTTAACGGACCGTCAACCCATACGGTTTCATCCTTTTTTAAAAGGTAGCGCCCCAAAAGGTCGGACGCAAACAGGTCTTCATGGCAGGCAACGGTAAGCATGGGGCGCTTTAAATGATACGACATATATTCCACAAATCTGGTCTTGCCGCATCCGGTAGGCCCTTTGAGCATAACCGGAAGCCTGGCGTCAAAAGCGGCTTCAAACATTCTGATCTCATTCCCTGTCCCAAGATAATACGGCTCTTCTATAATCAGATGGCTGCCGGTGTCCGGTTGAATTTGGTGTGTCATAGATGGATTGCCTCATAATTAATGCAAGTTTTAGATTGCACCTAAAATCTGCAATTGCCTATTTTGCCGCAGCTTCAAGGCGCAGGGTGTGCAGCCGTAGTAAACTACTGCAAACGCCCTGCAACACAGAAGATGCGGTCAAAAAGGCAATCCCGAAGGGCACAAATTTTAAAAATTTTTTTTATTTTCATACTCAGCAATATGATGCACCATAAAACATGCATTCTATATGCTAACAGTATAATATAGTTATATTTACTTAAGCCTTCTAAAATTTGTGTGCGGTTTTTAGGTTGTATTGACATGGTCAGTGTAATAGTTATGTTAGCAAGATTATAAAATTATTAACCGGCCAAGATACATATACCGAATTCAAATGATAAACAACACCCATAACACACATCGACTCGTATTTGAAGGCAAAGAGATCATACTTTTGGGGACCGCACATGTATCAAAAGAGAGTGTCCGGCTGGTAGCCCATGTAATAGAGTCGGAAAAACCTGACACGGTTTGTGTTGAGTTGTGCGAATCCAGGTTCCAGTCCATTCGACAAAAAGACAAATGGCTGGACAAAGATATCGTCAAAGTGATCAAGGAGAAAAAATCGTTTCTTCTTCTTTCAAATCTTCTCCTGGCGTCTTTTCAAAAAAGAATTGCAGAAAAATTTGACATTAAACCCGGGGAGGAAATGATAAAGGCCATTGAAGCCGGAGAGGCCGCGGGCGCAGGAATACATCTTGCCGACAGGAACATCCGTATCACCCTGACAAAAACATGGCGTGTCATGGGATTGTGGGATAAAATTAAACTTTTGTTTCAACTAATTTTATCCTTGGGAGAAATCGACGAGATTAGCGAGGATGACATAGAAAAAATGAAGCAGGAGGATGTGCTTGAAACGATTCTTGCCGATGTTGGGAAATCACTTCCGGCATTGAAAGATATACTGATTGATGAGAGAGACCAGTATCTGACCCACAAGATCCGGACGGCCCCCGGCAATAAAATTGTTGCGGTTGTGGGCGCAGGACATGTGCCCGGTATTAAAAAATACTGGAACCAAGAGATTGACTTTGAGACCCTTGAACAAATCCCGCCCAAAGGAAAAACATCAGCAATTCTAAAATGGATTATCCCTATGGCCATACTTGTGCTAATTGCCTCAGGTTTTTATCATGGCGGGGCCAATGCCGGAACGGATATGATAACTTGGTGGGTTATGGCAAACGGTATTCTGGCAGGTCTCGGCGCCATCATTGCTTTGGCTCATCCTCTGACCATACTTTCGTCGGTTTTGGCCGCCCCGTTGACCTCCTTGAATCCCATGATTGCCGCAGGATGGGTTGCCGGGCTTGTTGAAACCTTTTCACGAAAACCCAAGGTCAGGGATTTCGAGCAATTACCGGAAGACATCCTCTCCATAAGGGGATTCTGGAAAAACAAGATAACGCGAATCCTTTTGGTGGTGGTTTTTACAAATCTGGGCAGTTCTCTGGGTACTTTTGTTGCTATACCTTTGATGGTAAAAGTATTATAATTGACGGTCTCGTAAAAAGTCCAACTTCTGCGTTGTGCTGCATTTCGTAATCATTCAACGTACGAAAAGTACGCCTCATGATTACAAAATTTGCACG
>MAXL01000212.1 GCA_001751005.1 Desulfobacterales bacterium S5133MH16 | reverse complement strand
GGACGGTTACAACTATTCTTTTAAGCAGGAAACAAAAAAGTAGGGCCCGAAATAAATCCGGGCCCTATTTTTTTAGTTATATGTTTTTTGTTAGTTGTTTAGAACAATCCCGTAACCTTTCCGGTGTTAACATCCACATCTACATTTCTGAAGGCCGGGTTGGAACTGGTTCCGGGCATCAGGCTAATTGCGCCACAGACCGGACAAAGGAACTTGGCACCGGAGAAAATCAGCACATCCTGAATCGGAAGCGTCCATCCCTTGGGTGTGCCCTTGATCGTTGGATCATGGGTCAGGGAAAGGTGGGTTTTGACCATCATGGTTGTGTAATCGTCGTACTGGGAATCGCCCTCGAGCATCTTGGCCTTGGCTTCGGCCGCAGGAGCCCAGGCCACGCCGTCCGCGCCGTAAACGTTCTTGGCGACGAGGTCAACACGGTCACGCAGCTTGGTTTCAAGGGGATAGAGGAACTTGAAGTCCGGTTCTTCCTCGCAGGCCTCAGCAACAACATCAGCGAATTCCAGGGCGCCGTCGCCGCCGTCAGCCCAATGTGTGGAGACGGCACAGCGTGCGCCTGCTTCCTCGGCATACTTGCGAACCATGGCGATCTCGTCCTTGGTGTCATTATGGAAGCAGTTAACGCAGACCACCGGGTTGATGCCGGACATCCGGATGGTATTGATGTGGTGCACCATGTTTTGAATACCGTTTTCCAGCAAGCCCAGATCCTCCTTGATGTACGCTTCGGGCAAGGCTATACCGGCAATCACCTTGGGACCGCCGCCGTGCATCTTCAGAGCCCTGATGGTGGTCGTAAGCACGGAGACATGCGGCTTCAGTCCGCTGTAACGGCATTTGACGTTCCAGAATTTTTCAAAACCGATGTCAGCACCGAAACCGGACTCAGTCAGGTGGTAGTCAAACATCTTGAGACCGACCCGGTCGGCAATGATGGAAGACTGCCCCACTGCGATGTTGGCAAAGGGCCCGGCATGTACCATAAGTGGTTGATATTCTACTGTAGAGCACAGGGTGGGGTTGATGGTGTTGACCATCCAGGCGGTCATGGCGTTACCCACTTCCAGATCTTTGGTGGTTACTACATTGCCCGCCTTGTCAAAGGCAACGGTAATGTTGTTCAATTTTTCCCGCAGATCGGCCAGATCACGCACGATGGAGAGAATAGCCATCAGCTCGGAACTCACCGCGATGCCAAACCTGGATTGCATCGTAAAGCCGTCCATGCGTCCACCCAGGCCCATGACGATGTTTCTCAGGCCCTGGGCACAAAGGTCCATTATCCAGCCCATCTCCACCCGAGTGGGATTGACGTCAAGGCGCCGCATCTTGGTAAGCCTCTCTAATTGCTCGTCATTGTAGTTGCGCTCATGCTGCATTCTGGCGTTCAAGGCCACCATAGCCAGGTTGTGGGCGTTCATGATATCGTTGATGTCACCGGTCAGACCCATGGAAAATTCAGTCAAGGGAATAATAAGGGCATTGCCGCCGCCGGCCGCACTTCCCTTAATATTCATAGTGGGCCCACCCGAGGGTTGACGAATACAGCCGCCCACATTCTTTCCCCGCTTGCCCATACCTTCCATGAGACCTATGGTGGTGGTGCTCTTACCTTCACCCAGCGGGGTAGGGGTAATTGCAGTCACCTCAATGTACTTGCCGTCCGGCTTGTCCTTGAGCCGGTCCATGATTTTCAGGAAGTCCAGCTTGCACAATCTTCCCATGGGCAGAATTTCGTCCTTTTGAAAGCCGAGCTTTTCCGCCCATTCATCGGGAGTGGGCATGTTTTCCTCGGCGGCTTCGGATATCTGCCAGTCTTGCATTTTTACCGCATCATAAGCCATTTATCCAATCCTCCTCTATAAAAGGTTAATAAAACACAGGAACCCGGTATCCATCTTGAAGGTTCCTTTAGATTCATAATATCATAATAATAGAATTAAAATCCTCAGATCACTTGCCTGTTAAATCAATTAAACACCGCAATAATGCAAAAAAAATTGATATTGTCAATAGAAAAATGAATTTAACTTTGCAACTGATTCAATCGAAAATAAAAACCTTTTTTTTGCATTAATTCTAAGTGGTTTCCGGCCTCGACAATCTTTCCTCTGTTCAGCACGATAATTTTGTCAGCCCCCCGGGCTGTTGAAAGCCGGTGGGCGACAATTATGGACGTTCTGTTTGCCATGAGATTAAATAAAGCCCCCTGTATTTTATGTTCGGTTTCCGAATCGATATATGAGGTTGCTTCATCAAGTATAATAAGGTCCGGATCGCGTGCAAAAGCCCTTGCAATGGATATTAACTGGCGTTCGCCGCTTGAAATTGATGCGCCCCCTTCAGAGAGCACGGTATCAAGGCCGGCCGGCAATCTGTCTATGAAGGTTTTGCAATTTGAACGTTCTAAAATTTGCTGAAGGGCCGGTTCTGAAATATTGCTTTTTCCAAAGGTAATATTATCCCGTATGGTTTTCGAAAACAAAAAAGGGTCCTGCATGACCAGCGCCATTTTGGCTCTCAAATAAGGAGTGGATATTTTTTTGATATCAATTCCGTTCAGAAGAACCCGCCCGGATGCAGGGTCATAAAACCGGATGATGAGATTAATTATTGATGTCTTGCCCGATCCTGTGGGGCCCACAATAGCCAGGGTTTTCCCGGCAGTGATGCTGAGCGAAACATTTTTAAGAACGGTTTCACCGTCAACATATTCGAAGGAAACATTTTTCAGGGAGACCTCCGAAATTTTTTCCAACGCCTGTCTTTGAGTTTTTGAGCCGGATGTTGTCCCGGATTCAATAGCGGGAGCAACCTGCGGCAGGCTTTCCGTGCTATCCAGGATTAAAAATATCCTCTCCGCCGATGCCATGGAATTTTGCAGGATATTGTATTTTTCAGCAATGTCCCGGATCGGTCTGAAAAACATCTTCATATAGGAAAGAAAGGCAACCAGAGCGCCCAGGCTGATGGTCTCCGCCAGAACTTGGCCGCCGCCATAAAAAATCACAACCGCAATGGCAACCGCCCCCAGAAGTTCTATAACAGGCATAAACACCGCGAAAACATGTACCTGCCTCATGCCGGCCAGGTAGTGCTCGTGATTCAGCCTTTTAAAACCAAGATAATTTCTCTTCTCCTGTAAAAATAGCTGAATCACCTTTATCCCGCCGATGGTTTCCGAAAACTGTGTATTGATCTCTGCGATTTTCAGCCGTAAGATTCTGAATGCTTCCCTGGCCTGGCCTGAAAAATGAATGGAAGCATATATAACAAAGGGGATTACCGTAAAACAAACCAGTGCCAGGCGCCAGTTAATACTAAGGAGAACAAGGGTGATCCCTGCCAGCAGAAAAAGATCCTTGAAAACAAATACGATAACCGAAGTGAACAGTTCATGCATGTTCTGAATATCATTTGCGACCCGAGTCACAAGACGGCCCACGGGATTGCGCGTAAAAAATGCAACCGACAGGCTCTGGATATGTGCAAACAGCTTTACCCTCAGATCGTGCATGATCATTTGGCCGGTATATTCCATGATGATGACCTGCACCATATTGAGAACAAACCCGGCCATGACCATGGCAAGGAAAATAGCCGTAATAAAAGTGACGCCGGCAAGATCATCTTTGCGCAATATTGCAAGATCTTTTTTCTCAAGTTGAGAAAGCTCGTCAAAAGATATTCGCGCAAAAGATTCATCGATCTCGAAACGGTCGGAATATTTATAAACAATCGCCTGGATTGCAGGGTCGGTGATATCCGCCTTTAAGTATCTGACTTTATCTTTAGCCGAATCAGGGCGTTTATTCCCGGCGGATTCCTTTTGCGGTACAATATACCGGTCAATGGCAATTTTAGTAACATACGGAAGCGAAAGGTCCAACAGGGTTATGAAAACAACCAGAATGATCGAGCAGAGCAACAGCAGTCTGTAAGGCACGGTATATGGATAAAGCCGTCTTAATAACTTCACGTCATAAGGCTTGCCAAGCTGCTTTTCCTCGAAATAACCGAAATCAGTATGCATATTCCTCTTCTATCTCCTGGAGACGGAATGTTTTTGCGTAATATTTATCCTGCGCCATGAGTTGGGTATGAGTTCCGGATTCTATAATACGACCCTTTTCAAGGGCGATAATCTGATCTGCAAATCGAACGGCGGAAAGCCGGTGCGAGACAATGATGATGGTCTTGTGCCCGGCCATGGACCGGATTGTTTTTATGATGGCATCACCGGTTTCCATATCAACCTGACTGATGGGATCATCCAGTATCATAATTGATGAATCCTTGAGCAAAGCACGTGCCAGAGCCACACGCTGTTTCTGGCCGCCGGAAAGAACAATCCCCTTTTCCCCCACCAGGGTCTCAAAACCCTTGGGAAACGAGGTTATGGTATCATAAATCCATGCGGCTTCAGCCGCCCGGATCAATTCCGCATCTTTTATCTTTTTATTGCCCAACGTTATGTTTTCACGAATTGTACCGGCAAATAAAAAAGGTTCCTGGGGCATGAATGAAATCCGGGATCTCAAATCACGAACCTTTAGCTTGCGAATATCTATCCCGTCTAACATAATGCTCCCCTGTGACACGTCAAAGATCCGTGGAATCAGGTTTAAAAGGGTTGACTTGCCGCTCCCCGGAGGGCCAACTATTCCCAGGATCTTCCCGTAATCGACGTTTATATCAATGCGAGCAAGAACCGAAAACAATCCGGATTCCTGAACATCAGGTGCATAGGAAAATGTAACATTTTTAAAAACCACGGGTCCCTTAACCCGTTTAAGGATAACTTCCCCCGGCCGATCATCAATCTCCGGAAGGGTCTGAATGATCTTATCGATTCTGTCGAGTGATGCTTTGCCCCGCTGGATAAGGTTTGTTACCCATCCTATAGCCATCATGGGCCATGTCAGGAGCCCAAGATAGCTGATGAAGGCGACAAAATCTCCCGGCGTTATGGTAAAGGTTATGGTCTGTCTGCCTCCTAAAAAGAGCACGATTGCAAGGCTTAAGTTTGAGAAAAAAACCATCATGGGGAAAAAAGACCCGGTAATTCTTACCAGGCTCAAATTTTTACCGATATAATCCTTTGAAACATCTTCAACCCTGGATGCCGCCTCCTGTTGTCGGTTATACGCCTTTATAATACGGATTCCTGCAAACCGTTCTCGAACCACTTCGGTTAAATCCGAAAACGCCTCTTGCACCTCCCCGTAGAGACGGTGCATTTTTTTACTGAAAAAACGGGCCCCCAAAACGATCATGGGCATGGGGATGAGTACAAAGACGGTCAGTTTGACATTGATGTATGCCATAAACCCGATTGCTGCGGTACCTAAAACTATTGCGTCGGTCAGCGCCACCATGCCCATACCGGTGGCCATTCGGATATGTTGAATATCATTTGTGGCATGTGCCATGAGATCTCCGGTTTTGACTTTATCGAAATATGAGGCGGAAAGGGTCTGAACATGGCCAAAAAGCCTGTTGCGAAGGCCTTCTTCAACCCGCCGTGACGTGCCGATGAGACAGCGTCTCCACAAATAGCGAAAAATACCGATCAGAATTGAAATTCCCACGATGTAAAGCGCATAGATTAACAGGGTTCTGATATCGATCCTGTAGGCAGTAAGATCGTCCACAGTCCATTTTATAATTCGGGGGATACAAAGCTGCAAAAAATCTACTATAATCAAACAGGCAAGGCCCAATAAGATGAAAAATTTCTTTTCCAATAGATAAGGTTTTATTAAATAGAAAGATTTCATATGATCAAACGTCTCGTAAACTCTACAACTTGTTGAAAGATGAACGTCCAACATCGAACATCGAACGTATGAAAAGATTAACGTCCAACATCGAACGTCCAACGTTGAACATCGAATAATGATGTCGCTCCGCTCCTCAATTTTTTAAAATCGAAAGAAAAACCCATACCGAACATTCAACAGTTTTTTCTCTTTCCTCTTTTCCCATTCACCATTCGATGTTGGACGTTCGATGTTCGATGTTCAGTCTGTTCGATGTTTATCTTTTCCACGAGTATGGCACGAGGTATTCTTGCTTTCAAGTATGAAGCTGAAAAAAAGTGGGGGTTCAGAGGTTCAGGGTTCAGAGGTTCTGGGTTCAGAGGTTCTGGGGTCAGTGGTTCTGGGGTCAGTGGTCAGTAGGTAAGGGTTTGATAAGAAAAGTTGGCCCCCCGGTTTCCGGGGGGGCTGATTTTAAAGCTAAAATGGTTTGAACGGCTCGATTTTCTTACCACACCGAGCGCAGAGAATTTCTTTTTCCTCCACTTCTTCATTGGTCACCGGATCGGTTATGCCTCTCTGGGCCGTGACCATTTCCTCCATGTTAAGACATTGCCTGCAAACAATATTTTTTGCAATCTTAGTGGCGGCAAAAACTGACATTATTTTCCTCCTTTTATTTAGTTGTTATACATTATTTCCCTCACTCCGTCCGGAGTGAGGGAAAATTATAATGAGTATGACAACTACTAACTGTTTCTTATTTGGGCGGCCTCAGATGGCGCCGCAGGAGTTTGCCGGTGGGTGTTCGCGGCAGTTCATCCCGGTACTCAATGGCTCTGGGCAGCTTGTAGATGGCAATGTGATCCTTCAAGAATGTTTTGAGTTC
>MAXL01000211.1 GCA_001751005.1 Desulfobacterales bacterium S5133MH16 | reverse complement strand
CACATTTCGTAACTTTTTATTCAACTTGTTGATATTATATGCTTTCTGCATCAACAAGATAATGGTTGATATTTCAAATCGATATGAGAAGCGGGCCTGATTATCCGAATAAAAAGCCTCCTCCCCCAAATCCGTTATAATCAGAATATTTACTTTTAAACTTCTCCAAGGCCGTTGCGAGACCGAGCCCTTACTCAACAGACGGGACATTTTTTAACACAGGTTGGGCAAAGAAGATGGAGGGAGCTGCAAAAAGCGATCTGAAAGGTGCTTATTCCACATCCCTCACAGCAGAGGGGATCAACTGACTTGGTAACCGGATTATAAATAAAAGTAAGTCTTTTCTCTTTTTTACCAATGGAGGCATTGTACAACAATTTGACCGCCGGCGTGCGGATCATCATGGCCGCAGCCGGTTCGATCTTTATCTTGATGCTGTATTTTTTATACAGGTCGTCCTTTTTTCCGGCCAGTTCATCCGGCAGCAAAGCGATTTTTTCCTGCCGATCGCGGCGCAATTGTTCCGACAGGTTAGACCGTTGAAGGCCCTGCTCCATCTCGCGTTGCATATTCCGGTAATATTCTTCAAGATTGGCTGCATCCCGCCGGAATCTGCGGGTCATGCTTGCAATAAAGGGGGCTATCTCCTCTTTCAGGGAGGCCCGGGCCTGTCTCTCTATCCATCCTATGACAGTACCGACCTTTTTCCCGGTCAATGAATTATTATCCCGCCGGGCGGTGAACCTCTTGTCAGCGCCGACAAGCAGTTCCGACATTTCAGGTATATATGCACCGGTTTCAAGATTGAATATCAGGCTGAGAAGTCCCATCTTCTGTTCATCGCTCTGGGCCAGATACCGACAGGTTATCGCCAGATAATCGGTAAGTGTCTCTGCATGAGTCTCCACCCGGCCGACCGAGCCTGAAAAGGAAAACAGGCTCGTGATCAGCTTATCAAACCCCTGGCTTTTCAGATAATTAAACTCAAGGCAACAAGCGGTTACCGGCACGGTGGCGCAAGCAATGTCAACCATTTTATCCAACAGCGGCGAACCGTAATTAAAGGAGTATGTGTCCTCTTCCCGATCCTGATCAGATTCCCGCTTAAGCCGGATATACTCCGGAGTGGATAACAAGTCCGCGGTTTTTTCAGGTAAAAGGAGATCAAAACCTTGCGCGTTTTTTTCAACAACAGCACCTTGATTAATAAGGAATTTACTTACAAAATCCTCTAACTCTTGATCCGAATCAAAGTTCATAATTCTCTCCGAACAATTTTTCATCCAGAACCTTGGTCTTCTGATAACCGGTTTTCGACCGTTTGAGCTTGTCGGCCAGCTGGTTAAAAAGCTTGTCCCTCTCGGTAACGGAAGGCGCATTAATCCAGATATCATACACTAGGTCGGAAAAATCCTGTTCGCCTCGAATCCTTCCGAGTATCATGTCAATTTCACCGATAACCAACTCGAACATATTGATTTTCCTGTCCAGCACATCCAGAATGTAGTCCTCCACACTTCCTGCGGCGCACAGGTTGTAAATCATTACCTCATTTAACTGGCCGATCCGGTGGAGCCGGCCGATCCGCTGCTCGATCTTCATGGGGTTCCACGGAAGGTCATAATTGATCATCTGATGACAGAAATGCAGGTTTCTCCCCTCTCCCCCTACTTCAGTAGTCAGTAAAATATCGCGTTCCTCCCGGAACAATTCGATCTGCTCATCTTTCTGCCGGTTGGGCATACCGCCATGGAAAAGGGCATAAGAAATGTTGTTCCTTTCAAGGAAAGCAGATAGATATTCCAGGGTCCCCAGAAATTTTACAAAGATGATAATTTTGTCGGAAGCATTTCGGATAAGCTTTAGCACCATTTTATTCTTGCTTGTGTCTCCCATGGTCCGGCACATTGTAATGATAGCCCGAATTTCATTTTCCTGATCAAGAAGCAATTCTCGTTTTTCAAGGACCCGGGTCAGGGTAATGCTTAAAGCCTGAGGTGAAGAGCCTGCCTCAGCCAACAGGTTCTTTATCAGGAATTTCCGGCCCGCTCCCTTGGCTGCATTGATACTCTTTGCCAGGCGGCAGACCCTTTCATAGAGGCTCTTTTCGCCGGCGCTCGGCTCCACCCTGATAGTGCTGGCAATGCGTGGTGGAATATCAAGTTTTGCAACCGCTCTTGTGTTGCGAATCATTACCTGGCCTAGTAACTCCTTGAGTTTACTACGATTTCTTGGATCAGTAGGGTCGCCGCGGGTCATGAATTCCGCTTTAAAGGCAGCCGCCGTCTTTAGTTGACCTGGTTTCAACAGGGTGATGAGATTGTAAAGCTCCATAAGATTATTTGCCACAGGGGTGGCGGTGAGTAAAAGCAAAAAGCGTTTTTTCAGGGCGTTGACCAATTTCCAGTTAAGGGTGTTCCGGTTTTTGAGGTGGTGAGCCTCGTCAACGATTACCATGTCATATTCCCGTTCAGTGACCTGGGAAAAATTTTTATTTGATTTGGCAATGTTGATGGAGGATAAAATAAAAGGCTCTTTCCAGAAAGAGTCTCCCCTGACACTATAATTTTCGTCATCAGTGGAGGGTATATCAAACCCGAATTTGGTCTTAAGCTCATCCCGCCATTGACTTACCAGGGGCGTCGGGGTCAGAATAAGGGCGCTTTTGACCATACCCCGATGGACATACTCCTTGAAAACGATCAGCGCTTCAATGGTTTTACCCAGTCCTACCTCATCCGCCAGCAGCGCCCGGCCGCGAAACATCTTTAAAACCTTTTTCGCGGTCTCTTCCTGATACCAGAAAGAACGGACATTCTGGAGGGTTGAAAGGATAACAAGGTTTTCAAATGATTCCCGGAAACGTATCCGATACCCATCAAGCGCCAGTTTATATTTGTCAGGCGAAGAGTATTTATCAGAGACAATGGCCTTTTGAAAGGCATCGGATGCAATGGTTAATGAAACAGCGGGTTCAGGCAATATTGACTCTGCTTTTTCTTCTTTCAGGGGAGACTCGCCAACAGGCTCCACCTGAGTAGAAGCTGATGCAGTAGACTTCGCAGGGGAACCGGGTTGAGGCTTTTTGGAGGGTGCCTGTAAAATGCGCTGCAACGGTTCTTCCTTGATTTGACTTTTATCTTCACACCATGACCTTAGATTTTTCAGAAGGACGACAGTCTTCTTTTTCCCCTTGATCTTCATTTTAGGGATAAGGGGCAGAGCCTTGTCCACGATCCGGATAGCCTCTTTATACCTGCCATGCTTATACAAAAGCCGGCCCAGATCCAAAAGCATCTCGTCCGGAAGCTGGCCAAGCTTGTATATCTCAAACATTCCTTTTAACTCGATATCTGTTCTATGCAGCTTATTGCCGAGACTGACCTGCAGTTTCAGCATTTTTTCATTATTTGGGGTATATTGCAGGGCCGCTTTGATATTTGTCAACGATTCATCAAAATCTTCCTCCCGGTAATACCAGAGCGCCTCCTGATAAAAATTATTCGCCTTTGCCTTAACAAGGGTTGTCGCCTGTATGGAGATCCGTTGTTTTTGTTTGGCTTTTCTTTTTGCCTTTCTTTTTTGTTCTTTTGGTATGGCCATCTTCTATTATTTCCCCATATCAAGGGTATTAGTACCTTTACGAAAATATTTTCTGCCAGAAACGCACAGAAAATATTTTCGTAAAGGTACTAAATAGGGGGGACCCTATTTGAATTGAATGGTTACGGCGTTGGAGCTGGGATGGAGAAAAATAGTGTTGGGTTTCGTGTCTCAGCCTAAGGGACGGGGACGAAATAACTTCCCCATCTATGCATCTCAGCTTCAGGCTATCTTCGGAGT
>MAXL01000210.1 GCA_001751005.1 Desulfobacterales bacterium S5133MH16 | reverse complement strand
TACGCTCCAACATCCACTAAGGATTTAGGAATTAGAGTTATTGTTTCTTTTAACTCATCCGGCGAAAACCGGATATCTAAAGGAGGTCCAAAAGGTGTTTTTTCCTTTTTTATCTCCACGATTGACAAAATAGCATTGGCTTTTAATAGACGTTTTACTTCTTTTTGGAAGCCATCTATCTCGCCTTTTGAAAATCCATGAAATACCGTTGAGAGATAAATCAGGTCTACTGAAGAGCTTTTTATTTGAGTTCTTTTGGTTATATCTCCTTCTATTGTTTCGATATTCGTTCCATTTGTTTCTTCTTTAAGTATTTCTAAAGCCGCTTTGTCAGGATCTAGAGCATAAACTTTTCCAGTATTGTTTAATAATTTTGAGAATTCTTTTGACATGTAACCATTTCCGCAACCCGCATCAAGGATTGTCTGTCCGGAACGTATGTTAAGCTCTTTTAAAATGATGTCTTTGTTTAGATACCTCTCCGATGATCTCCCTCTGTGGTGGTGTTTCTTGTTCGCTGATTTTTCAGATTCTACCATTTCGGTATGATTTGATACGTTATTCCTTTTTTCATCCATTTTGTTTCCTAAATTTTTGAAGTTTTTCAACTTTGAATCCATTTCCAGGCCGCTTTGATTTCCGATCGGTCGAAGTACTTTGTTCGGATATGGGAAAACAGGCCAAACAGGGCGATCCATGTCTTTTCCCATGCTTTATTGCCGATAATGGCCATGCGTTCTATTTTATCAGAGTAGATTAACGTAAAATTCAGATCCAATAAAAGCGATTCTGCATCCATTTTTCCATGAGGCTCGATAACAAGGACAAGCCGGATTTTTCCTGATTCACTGATCTGTTTTTCCAATACCTTGCAGATCCGTTCCTTTTGTTTTTTGGTAATACCCCCAACAATTTTAAATCCCAGAATGTTACCCGAACCTTCTTTGAGCTGGTGATACATAGTTTTAAATCTCCGTTGTGTTATTCTTGCAGAGAGATTTTTTACACAATCAAGGATCAAGGTTTGAACCCAATCCCTTGGGATTTCCCCGATCCTGCTGAATTATAGCTGATTCAAAATGGTCGACTATGTCCCTGAAGTTTCCCACATGATCTCTAACCACACAGTCTCAATGTCCGGATCAGTCCATTCAACCCTGTGTTTAAGGTGGGCCGGGATATTTATGTAGTCACCAGGTTTTAACTCAATTATGTTGTCGTTTCCTTCAAACAATAAACCGGCACGGCCTTTTAGCAGAATTACCCATTCATTTTGATCCTGATCATACCAGAAATCTTTCGGCGAAGCATGTCCTTTTGATACGATCCGTTTAACTTTAAAGGTATCTGTTATCAAAATATCTTGGAATAATTCTTGGGGGATTTTTGCGGGAATGGATGAATAAATATTTTGGATATCGTTCATCAGTCTTTATCTTTCATAAATTTTAAACGGTTGTTGAGTAAACTCTAACGTTGCAAAAGTCGAGGATACCGCAGATCCAAGGGCGTCACCAATTTCACATAATGCTCTGCACGAATGACCCCATTCCCATACCAAATCCCATCACCAAATCAGGCCGAACTTGAGATCTCGTAATTTCAAGTTAAATAGGACGCAGATTTTCTCAAATATACACAGATAATATTGTTTTTTTGCAATTTAAGAATCTTTATAATCTGCGTCCATCTGTGTCCAAAAAAGAAAATTCCTATACTATCGAGTTAATGGTTCAATATCATAAACTCTAAACCGATCTTAAAACGCACGATACAGATTGCCGACTTGAAAAAACCGGTCCTTTATATCTGCAGTTCCACAATGTCACTGTCGCTTAACACGTGGTCTCGTTGCACCAACTGTCCGTCATAGACGGCCGTGCCCCATAATCGGGCGGTTTTTAATTTGCTGGCAAAATCCTGGTGGACTTTCCCTGCAAAGTCCTCAACCGTATCGCCTTTTTTCAAAATAAACGGTTTCTTGAAATCCGGCTCTTTACCGGGAGCTTTGGAGTAGACGCGCATAATTTCGAGTCGCTCAAACAGCATCCTTTTAAACTGTTCCAGGTTGCGACCGGTGGTTGCTGAAACCGGAATCGAAGGCCAGTCATTCTCAAGCAGCTCACAGAATATTTCGAAATTTTCATCAAAATTGTCATCATCAAACTTGTTGGTCAGCACCAAAAAGGGTATGAAGATCAAGCCTCTGTGCTCAGAGTAAAGCTTCTTTAGGTGGTCGGGCATGATCCGGTGTTCTTGAAGGATGGCAACCGAGTCTTCAAGCTGATGTACCGGATCCGTCTGCAAATCCACGACCAATAAAATATAGTCCGATCTACGAATCAGGTCCAACAATTCCGGTTCCATAAAATTCCGGTTAAGCGGCGGCGTATCCACCAGTTGGATCTGGATGTTTTCCATTGGCATCATTCCCGGAGTGGGTTTCCAGGTTGTATGTGGAAAATCAGCTATTTCAGGTGTGGCGTTGGTCAGCGCTGATAGCAGGGCAGATTTACCCACATTGGCAGGACCGACCAGCACCACTTGTCCGGCGCCTTCTTTTTCGATACGAAAAGCCGATTCTCGCTTGCCGGTACCTTTTTTGGCCTGAGCGGTGGTTTTTAATTTAGAGAGCCGTTTGCGCAGTCCGGCCCTGAGCTTGTCCGTGCCTTTGTGTTTGGGAACAATGCGCAGCAATTCTTCGATACAAGAAATTTTCTCACCAGGTGTTTTGGCGGCACGATATCGTTTATCCGCCTCAAAATACTCAGGGGGAAGATTTGTCGCCATGGATTTGACCGGATGTTTTTATAATTAAATATGTGTTGAATGTATCTTATTTAAAATGTCAAATGCAGCCAATTCTTCATTCAAACAAAGCCTAAAATCTTCAATCCCGCAATTAAAACTATATATATCTGAAAATCCATAAAAAATCAAAGGGCAAACCCTATCAAATGGATTTGTCCCATTGAAAAAACGATATCACACGAATTTTAAGGCTCTGATATTTACAATTCCATAGCAGATATTCAAGCCCTCTACATACATAAATTTAAACACACTAAATGTTATTTATTTTTTAGAAATTCAATTGCTTCATCTTTGTCATCAATTGAAAAGCCTTTCATATCAATCTTTTTAAATAATTTGCCTTCAAGATCGACAATCTTGTGCATCCATTTTTTGTTTGTTACTACTGCTATCCTGCTGATATTTGATATGCCAACATCAAAAAAGAACTTAAATTTCTCAACTATTGCATCAAACTCAACACCTCCAAAACTCTCAATTTCTTGATATATAAAAACCTCCCCGTAATTCTCTATTTTCTCCTTAAGGGCTGAAAGAACTAACGTCAT
>MAXL01000209.1 GCA_001751005.1 Desulfobacterales bacterium S5133MH16 | reverse complement strand
CTTCCACATTCGACGTTCGACGTTGAACGTTCGATGTTCGATGTTCAAATTGTTGCGTCTGAAATTACGACTAAACCTTCATATCACGTTGAAATTACATATACAGGTCAGGAGTTCTGAATTGGGGGGAAGCCCCTAAGTTCTTTATTTTATGACATGAGCAATTTAAAAAATCCAGGAATAAATTTTCTCTAAATAGTGTCCTTCCATAACTGACGCATTTTTTTCTTCATGAAACAATCCGGATAAATTCAGATTCCATTCCTTTCCTGCCGGTCTTTATGGCCTGAATCGTCCGGGTAAACTTGTCCTGCACAGATTCGGGCTTTTGGCGAAAATTCGCCTTCTGAGTGGGGCACAAATACCAGGTGCAGACCCAGGGTCTGGCAATCCGTGGCAACATGCAGCCTCTGGGACTTAAGTAATTGCAGGTCTCCTTAAAATCCGCCAGGAGTTGGGCAGGGGGAATTTCATGACCATTAAGATGAAGGAAGAGCAGATCCTTAAAATCGATCCAGACCTTTGCTACCAGGCAGCATTGATCGGGGCACCAGGGACATGTAACCGCACACAGGTCGTCCAGAAGCGAAAAAATCGACTCCAGCCGAACCTGTACATCACGGGCCAAAGCTACCGCCCGGTCCATCTTAGAACCATTACGCCGGATAAGGCACTCTAAATTCCGATTAACGGTTTTCCATGTGTCCGTGGCTCCCCACAACGGTTCAGTTCTGTAAAAATCGTTCTCCATAAGTTTCATTCACTGTAAACAGTACCAAAAACCAAAATCCGAGAATCTACAAGACCCTGAAACATTTTTACGAGACCGTCAATATCTTAATATAAATCATTTTCTAAATACCATATTTTTTTACTTTCTATAAAAAAGAACTTGAAAGCTGTTTTGCATTATGGTAGGCAGTTTTTTTGGTTTTTTACGCCCACATTTTTTACTTTAAGACATTGAAAGGATTTTAATGAAATGACTCCAAAAAAAGAACTGCAATTCGCTTACGGCCTCATTATTATTCTATTTTTAGTGGGTGTTGTAAGCTATGCAGGCTTTCCTGCCAAGACCCCGGATCAACCCATAAGAATAATGTATAAGGGCGTTGCAGGAAAGGTTTTATTTGACCATAAAACACATGCTTCCGAAGCAGGGTATGGTCTTTCCTGTAGTGACTGTCATCATCATCCCGAAGATGAGGACTCATCGCTTCGGGCTTGCGGTGACTGCCATCAAGCCCCGGCGGAAGGTCAGGAATTCCCTGAATCCTGTACGGAATGTCATGAGCCTGATGAGATCGAAGATACAGAAATCATAAAAAATACTGATGCGTTCCATTCCCAGTGCGAGGAGTGTCATCAGGACAGTGGAGCCGGCCCGGAAGAAAATAGATGCAGTTGGTGTCATGTCTTATAAGCCGTTAGCCGTATCATTACCGGCCATGGCTTTTTTGTGTCCTATCACCTTTATATACCGAAAAACAATATAGGTTAAACCATGATAAAAAGACCCTTTATCAGTTTGGCAAAACCCAGGATAGAATATGAGTCTCCGGACGTTACCTTGCCTGAGCCCAAAAAAATTCCAACTTCAGAAAAGGTTACGCTTTTATTAAACGAAGCCTATGAACCGTTTGGCAAAAAAAACGCTGTGTTATTAAAAAAAGATGATTCGGTTAAAACCGGTCAGAAGCTTTCTCTTTATGACGACAGTGATGCTTATGTCATTTCCAGTGTTACCGGAACCATATCTTCCATATCTCCCTTTTTGGGTGAATTCGGATGTTCTTATATCGCCATTGCAATAGATGTTGCTGAAGATGAAGAGATGGATGAACAATTCAAAGCCCTGTCCGTGGAACCCACCATGGATATTGCCAAAAATTATCTGTCTTTTATTCCCGGCAACCCACCGGCAAGTCTCTTTTCCAATGGCAGCACATCACCATCCATAGATACCATCGTTATTTGCGGAGTTGATAGTGATTTATTAATTACCGCCAATCAGCATGCCCTGATATCCGATGAAAAAGCAATCCGAAAGGGAGTTGGTATTTTAAAACAAATCACCGGAATTGAAAACATTATCATGGCCGCACCTGAGCATCTGATGCAGAATGCCGGCGTATGCGGAGCCCAGGTAAGCGTTGTGGATACAGAATACCCTGCGACACTTCCGCGCATGATCATGCAAAACGTCCTGGGCAAAATAGTACCTGCCGAAAAAAGCTGTGAAGATATGGGCGTATGCTTTGTCAGTGCCGAGGCGGTGGCCTCCATCGGCACGGCGTTTGAAGAAGGTCACATACCGCTTTTCAAAAAGTTCAACCTTATCAAAAAAGACGGGAATTCGGTAATGATATCGGCCCGGATAGGAACACCGGTCCATGAAATTTTTTCCGCCTGCGATGTTACCGTAAATGAAAAAGATCGCATTATCCTGGGCGGGCCCATGACCGGTTCTTCTATCTATTCAGAGCATCACCCGATTCAACCCGATACCGATGCCGTTATGATTCAGGACGGTAAAAACCTGGCACTGGTTTCAGACTATCCGTGCATTAACTGCGGAGAATGTATTCGCATCTGTCCGGCAAAAATCCCGGTTAACATGCTGGTCCGATTTCTGGAAGCCGGGCAATATGAACAAGCCGCAGAAGAATACGATCTTTATTCCTGCGTTGAATGCGGTCTTTGCAGCTTTGTCTGCGTATCGAGAATGCCGATCTTTCATTATATAAAGTTGGCGAAGTATGAACTTGGCCGGATCAGTACAGCGGAGGCGACAAATGCTTAATCAGAAAAAATTCATCGTTTCACACGCTCCTTTCTGGCATGACGGGAGTACAGTAACCGCCCGGAGCTATAATATGATAATTGCTGCGCTTCCTGCGGTGCTGTTTGGTTTTATAAGCTATGGCATGCCTGCGGTGGGTGTCGTTTCACTCTCTGTTTCCTCTGCCATTGTCTGGGAACTTTTGTTTAATAAAATATCAAAGCGAACGATCAGCATCGGAGACGGTAATGCAGCCTTAATCGGCATTCTGTTTGGCATGCTTTTGCCGGCAACATCTCCATGGTGGCTTGTTATAACCGGTACCTTTGTTGCAGTGGTTATCGGTAAACAGATATTCGGCGGGATCGGTGGAAATCCTTTTAACCCGGTCCTTATTGGACTGGCCATACTGATGGTGTCCTGGAAAGATTTTTTTGATTTTAATGAAGCACTGGTCAACTATGACCTCGGTTTTGCAATGGTCTACCCTCTTTCCGCCCTCAAACATTTAGGCACATCCGGTATTGATGCCTTCAACACGGCTGATCTTCTAATGGGTCAGCAGTCAGGAGGCATCGGAGCAACCTTTGGACTGGGTCTTATCATCGGCGGAATCTATCTTATCATCAGAGGGTTTATCAGATGGGAGATATCGGTATCATTTCTGGCCGGTGTAGTTATCACCGCTCTGTTGTTTAACCTAGTCAATTCAGCCCAGTGGGCCGGACCTGTTTTCCATCTTTTAACCGGTTATACACTGATCGGAGCGTTTTTTCTGGCCACGGAAGACTCTTCTTCACCGGTCAACTTTATTCCCATGCTTATTTACGGCGCCGGCGCCGGGATAATGACGGTGCTCATAAGAAATACCGGCGCCCATATTGATGGCGTGGTATTTGCCATCCTGCTGATGAATCTTGTAAATCCACTTTTGGACAGAATCAGGCCCAAAGCGCTTGGAAAGGTTGTTTAACATGCGTGAATTGATAAAAATGGTTGTCGTCCTTACCGTTTTGGCCGCCTTCTCCGGCGGCTTGCTTGCCGGTCTCCGAAATGGAACGGCCGCTCAGATCGAAAAACAGCAGCTTGAATTTGTAAAAGGACCTGCCATCAAGAAAATTCTTGATGGCGCGTCCAATGATCCCATTTCCGACCGGTTTAAAATATTAGATGGCGACGTTGAAACAAGTTTCTTCGTCGGCAAATTTGACGGCAAGGCCAATACGGTTGCATTTGAAAGTTTCGGAAAAGGGTATAGTGGTGATATCGGCCTGATGGTAGGTGTCAACATAGTCACCGACAAGATTGTCGGCATAGAGGTTACCACCCACAGTGAAACCCCCGGGCTGGGAGCAATGGCAAAGGATGATCCTGGTTTTGCCGCTCAATTTAAAGGCTTTTCCATAACGGAACCCATTAAGGTCACTAATGAAGGTGGCCAGGTGAATGCCATTAGTGGCGCAACGATCACTTCCCGGGCGGTTTGTGCGGCCGCAACCGATGCCGGAAATATGTATCAAAAGCTGAAACCCCAGCTTACTGAAAAAATAGAGGAATTTAACAAATAGGGAGATCAAGATGGCTAAGACTATCACTCAGGAATTTACCAAAGGACTATGGAAAGAAATACCACCGTTTCGGCTTGTGCTGGGTCTGTGCCCGGTGTTGGGTGTCACCACAACCATGGAAAACGGAATCGGAATGGGTCTGGCCACGACATTTGTCCTGTTATGTTCAAATATTCTGGTTTCGTCATTGAGGAACATTATTCCGCCAAAAGTGAGAATCGCCTGTTTTATCATCATTATTGCAACTTTTGTTATTGTAGTGGAGCTGGTGATGCAGGCGTATGCTTATCGGCTGTTTCTCAAATTGGGCCTGTTTATACCACTGATTGTGGTTAACTGCATTGTTCTGGGACGCGCTGAGGCATTTGCATCCAAAAACGGTCTTTTGCCTTCCATGGCTGATGGCCTGGGTATCGGCATTGGATTTACCCTTTCCCTGGCTTCGCTTGGAGCTATTCGGGAAGTTCTGGGGACCGGCACTTTCTACGGAGCATCGGTATTCGGACCTTCATTCCAGCCGTTCACATTCATGATTCAGGCCCCCGGTGCTTTTGTCTGTCTCGGGCTGATGCTTTGCATTATGAACCTGTTTGAGAATTAAAGAGGAGAAGATAAATGAGTGAAATGGGCTATTTTTCAATAATTATCAGCACCATTTTTGTGAACAATATTCTGCTGGCCAAGTTTCTGGGCCAATGCCCTTTTCTGGGCACCTCAAAGAAAATGGAGACGGCTGTGGGTATGGCCATGGCAGTGATCTTTGTCCTGGTTTTGGCAGGATCCATCACATGGGTTATCTACCATCTTTTTTTGGTGCCATTTGATCTGGTATATCTTAGAACCATCGCATTTATCCTGGTCATTGCATCCCTTGTTCAGTTTGTTGAGTTGTTTCTGAAAAAAAGCATTCCCGCCCTGTATGCCGGACTCGGTATCTTCCTGCCACTTATTACGACAAACTGTGCGGTGCTGGGCGCCTGTGTCATAAACATCGATGAAGAGTTAGGCTTTATGAAGTCCCTTGTTTCATCGTTTGGGTTTGCCGTGGGTTTCGGTGTTGCACTTATTCTTTTTGCAGGTGTCCGTGAACGTATTACTTTAGCCAGGGTTCCAAAGCCGCTCCAGGATACGTCCATCGGACTGGTCACCGCCGGAATAATTGCGCTTGCATTTTTTTCTTTTAAAGGAATGGTGTAAGGATTGATGATTGTCGATTGATGATTTTATTGTCGGATCATCTATTAGAAAAAATAGAATTCCATAAATTTTCAATATTAAATAGTCAATCATCAATATGTAAATAAGGAGGTCATTGTGTTAACAGCTCTTTTGTTTATGTTGGGCCTGGGGGCAACATGCGGACTCATGCTGAGTGTTGCCTCAAAAGTTTTTTATGTCTATGAGGACCCCCGAATTGCCGAGGTAGAATCATTTATGGCCGCTGCCAACTGCGCGGGTTGCGGATATACCGGATGCTCTGCCGCGGCCGTTGCCGTGGTTGCCGGTGAAGCACCTCCCAGTGTCTGTGTCGTTGCCGACGCTGAAGCTGCGGCCAATATTGCCGCCGTCATGGGCGTGGATCCGGGTACTGCCGAACCCTTGCTTTCTTACAACACCTGTACGGGCGGCGATCGGGCTGCTGATAAATATTATTATATGGGTATTAACAGCTGTCAGGCCCTTGCCACCCTATATGGGGGAAAACACGAATGTCCGGTAGGATGTCTGGGTCTGGGCGACTGTGTCAGGGCCTGTGTTTTTGATGCGCTTAAGATAGGGCCCCATGGATATCCGGTTGTTGACGAAATGAAATGCGTTGGATGCGGTGCATGTGAAAAAGTCTGCCCAAAGGATATCATGGAAATCAAAACCATGTCCCAAAAGCTGCTCCATCTCAATCAGTACGATGATCGTATCGCCCCCTGCCAGCAGACCTGCCCTGCTGAAATTGACATTCCCAGATACATTTGCCAAATTAAGAACGGGGATTACGAAGGCGCGGTAAACACGATCAGGGAACGAAATCCTTTAATGTTATCCTGCGGCCGGGTCTGCCCGCACCCTTGTGAAGATAAGTGCCGTAGAGGCATTGAAGACGAAGCGGTTTCCATCAATCAGTTGAAACGTTTTGTTGCCGATTATGAAATGAATTCAGGACGTCATCTTCCCGTATCCGTGGCCCCTTCCACCGGTAAAAAAGTGGCTGTCATCGGTGGCGGACCGGCCGGATTAAGCTGTGCTTTTTTTCTCCGCCGTTTGGGCCATGATGTTACCATCTTTGACGCCATGCCTAAATTAGGCGGTATGATTCGTTATGGAATTCCTGAATATCGACTCCCCAAAGAGGTCCTGGCATGGGAAACCGATGGGATTTTAAACATAGGGATTGAACACAAGCCAAACGTAATGCTGGGCCGTGATTTTGACATCGGATCGCTTGTGGCTTCCGGATATGACGCTGTTTTCTTGGGCATCGGCGCCTGGAAAGACTACACTTTGGGGGTTGAAGGTGAAAATCTTGGCGGTTGTTATACCGGGATTATTTTTCTGACAAATTTTGCTTTATGGCAGCAGGAAGACGGTGCCAGAGATCGTCAGCCGTTTGTCGGCAACAAGTGCGTGGTGATCGGCGGCGGTAACACAGCCATCGACTGTGTTCGCACCCTGATTCGTCTGGGTGCCGAAGAGGTGTCAATTGTTTACCGCCGAACCCGGAAAGAAATGCCGGCCAATGAGGTTGAAATCGTCGCCGCCGAACATGAAGGCGTAAAATTTACTTTTCTGGCTGCGCCGACCCGCGTGATCGGAGATGAGGAAGGCAATGTTACCGGTCTTGAATATCTGAAGATGGAGCTTGGCGAACCGGATGCAAGCGGCAGACGAAGACCGGTACCGATTGAAGGTTCGGAGACCATCATGGAAATCGATATGCTGATTACGGCTATCGGCCAGGGGCCGGATGTCTTTTTCAAGGATGAAAGCAAGCGGCTTGATAAGGATCTGAACCTCACCCGCTGGGATACAATCGACTGTGAAGATCCGGTGGCTCTACAGTCGAGTATTCCTTATATTTTTACCGGCGGAGACTCTGCAACCGGTGCTGACCTGGTTGTCTCTGCTATCGGCGCAGGCCGACGAGCAGCCCGTTCGATCCATTTGTACATTACCGGCGAGGAAATAACGCCGCCGGACAAAACATTATTTACGAATAATATACCGGTGTCGATCTTTGATTCGGTTGAAGGAATAGAAAAATCTGCAAGAACAAAGATGCCGGAACTTCCGGTGGAGGATCGGATTAAATCCTTTGTCGAAGCAGACCTTGTTATCAGCGAAGAAGAAGCCCTCTATGAATCGGACCGCTGCCTGCAATGCTGTCTGACCTGCTATAACAAGGACGTGGCCTGAAGCTCATATAATATCAAAACGTAAACAGAGCGCAAAACGCAATCTTGGTTTTGCGCTTTTTTGTTTAGAGGAAAACAACACTACATTTTGGATTTCACCAGCACCTCACATCTCCGGTATCCACATGGACGAAATCGGACTCAGGATAATACCCCACGCCGCCGGCTTGCAGCTTCATACAGATATTGCTTAACCTTTTGGTATCACAGTCCGGAACCCTGATATCGGCGGCCTTTCCTTTCATATGCAGACTATTCTTTGCAACGGCTTTGGTTTTTTTACGGAGCATAGCGTTTGTTTCAGGAGAACGGTATCCGGAAATGATATGGAATTGAGCACCATCACCGATGGTCTTAGAAATGGTATGGAGAAAATCGATAAGATCTTTATGGATGGGTTTAATTTCTCCTGAATAATGATCACGAAAAATATAATTGATTTTTCTTAAGGCACCGGGCTGATGCCGGCCCTGGGTGTAATAGCAAACTTCAAGCCTTTCATGGGTATGTGTATTATAAAAGGACAGCCTGCGTTCCGGAGTAGATAAACGATTAATTGACGCAATGGCCGACATGGGGAATAGGCAGCTTACAGCTGCTTGTGCCCCGATTGTTAAAAAGCCGCGACGGTTATAATACATTTTTTTAATTTCACTTCTTTTTATCGAATGTTGGTAAAGCTTGCCCGGATAAGTCGGGAAAGTGCCTAAAATTTGGTCATCTCACTATCAGAAGAATGAGGCGTTAGTCAAACTATAAATCCTAAACCAGCAGGGTAAACGCATTTGAATCCCAATGCAGGAAGAACGCTCCACGACGGCGTGTATCTCTTGCCAACCGACTGAAGCTTGTGCTTAAGCACCCGTAAGCCCGAGCCGCGCCAGAGTTATTAAGAACAATTCGTCGCTAAATTATCCCATTGATTTTTTAAGTCATAATTTCATT
>MAXL01000208.1 GCA_001751005.1 Desulfobacterales bacterium S5133MH16 | reverse complement strand
TACCAAGCCTTTTTTCGGCCGCACAAAATAATTACCATTTATTAAAAATGAACTAAATTTGAATACAAAAATTTTTCGTTGTTATTTCATAACTATAGAGAAATGAGTATAATGTGTCAAGAAGGTAATAGCACCTTGATTCCTCCCGGAAAGAGTCCAGGGAATATGGATATTACGAAAATGCATTCCGTATTCAAAAAACACGCCCAAACGGGATATCGTGTTTAACCAGGACCATACTTCGACGATGGCAACCCTTCAAAACTGTCCTCAGGATCTGCATCTTCCCGTATAGATAAAATTTTTTTGCTAACTCTGTTCTTCATCACTTGCATCAGGAAGACGTACTGGAACTGTAAGACGATTAAATTTTTTTAATTTTAATTGAATCTACTTGCATTTTTATTGTCGTACGGTATTGTTAATAAAAATTAATGAGTAGAATTCCTTTATACTCATTATTTTTTACCCAGTGAAATTTTTTCTATGTCGCAGAGGCAACCTTTCATTATTCCAGTATTCGAATTGCGAAGCCTGTCGGAGCTAAGTTTCGTTAACTTTAAGTGAAATACTTAGACGTTTCTGAAAGAAATTATGAATAATTTAAAAACTTTAGGTTTGTTAGTGTGTATTATTATAGCCGTTATTATGGCAAGACCAACTGCTTTGTCGTTAATCATTGGCGGAATCATCGTTTTTTTGGGAGAGGCAATCAGGATCTGGGCCACAGGACATCTGGCCAGAAACCAGGAAGTAACCACTTCCGGGCCGTATGCCTACCTCAGGGACCCGTTATACCTTGGCAGGCTTTTTCTGCTCATCGGATTTTGCATCATGGCATGGGGATACAGTCTTTTGCTCTTGCCACTCGGGTTGGTGGTTTTTGCATTAAATTATATGCCGCGAAAAAAACGCAAGGAAATGGTACGGCTTGAACAGCAATTCGGTGAAGAATACAAGGCATATGCCTCCTATTGCAGAAGCCTGCTGCCGAGGCTCAAGCCTTACAATGAGTCGCGCAAAAGGCCATGGATGGTCAAGCTTTTCTGGAAAGAAAACCGGGAGCAGTATTTCATTTTAATTGTTGTTTCAATTTTTATTGCAATCATTTTCAGGTATTAGAAAAAGGACTTGAAAGTGTATGTCATTAAAACTGCATTATAAAAATTATGGAATCCGTGAGGATCATAACACAGGTAACGTTTTATTTTCTCGATCGCGTAACATAACCAAAGCAACGATACGTCTTGAACAGCGGGATGGCAGGGCTGTTGTGATTAAGGATTATAGCACCCGAAATTTCTTGATCAGGATTTACGGAAATTTTACGCTGCGCAGAGAGGAAAGGGCTTATTCAGTACTTTCTGGAATTAAAGGCACACCTCACTGTTATGGGCTAACTGGTAAAAATACTTTGGTGCTAGAATATATTCCCTGCCGTCCCTTGAGTCAACTCGACCGTAAAAAGTCAAAATTGCCGGTAGCTGTTTTTGATGAACTCGACCGGATTATTTCTGCAATGCATAGCCGCGGGGTTGCAAACAGTGACCTGCATGGCTCAAACATACTCGTGACGGAAACGGGCGATGTTTTTATAGTTGATTTTGCTTCAGCTATTTTTGCTAAAAACCTTTCTGCTCCCGGCTATGTGGCGAGCTTTTTTATGAAACTTGACCATTATGCCGCCGTAAGGATTCGGGCCAGATTTTTAGGACAATCAAAACCAAAACCAGTCGGGGTGTTCGGCTTTGTATATAACATGGGTAAATTGTTCAAAGCCTTTCTCAAACGGGTTAACTAACCGATCTCTCTATATGTTATTCCTCAAAACTTGCAGTCAATACCCTTGGACTCGTTGATCGTCGACCAAAGCGTTCGGTGGTTCATACCGTCAACGTGAAAATGAATAAGTTTGGAGGGAAGCGATGAAAAAACATCTTTTTATCTGGTTCTGGCTATTGACATGTTTTGCATTCATCTCTGGTCTAAACGCTGAGACCGAACCCTCCATTGAATGCGGACAGTCTTCATATTTTCAATGGAAGATGCTGCGGGGGCTGGATACGGAATGGAAGGGTTGGAAAATTCATCTCGGAGGTCAACTGGCAGTGGATGCCATCAAGTATGACAAGGATAACAAGAAAGACAGCGGCCTCAGGTGGGAAACAGTTAATTTACGAATAACAGGAAGGTATGACAACAAGTTCTATTTTTACATAGAACCGGATCTGCTGGGCATAGACACGAAAAACAATCTGTACGAAGCATGGGCAGGTTGGGATATTAACCCGGCATTACAGGTGAAGGTGGGCCAGATCCGGGTGGCCTTAAATAGTGAATTTGCAACCCCCCCGGAAGATTTTCCATCCATAGACTATGGTTTCAGTTCGTATCTAGATGGTCGATACGATCTTGGCGTGCAAGTTGACGGTTCGTTATGGGGCAGCACCATCTGGTATGAAGGATCCGCCACTGCGGGTGAGGGTTTTGATCTTGACGGCAACCGCAAATCAGAGCCGCAGTTTTCCATTCGGACAGTTGTATTCCCGATGCGAGGATTCGGGTACAATTTGCTAAAAGACGGGTTTTTGGGTTTGAGTTTTGCTTGGAGCCCGGATTATGATAGCGAGATTTTTTTACAAACACCCTTGAGAAACACCGTTTTTACAACCGACAATTTAGATGGCGATTCAGCCAGATGGATACACGCTGAATTTGGCTGGTACTGGGGGGCATTTCGGCTGGGTGCTGAACGGGTAGATGGCGAGATTCAGGACGTGAAAGTCGGTAATGGCCGCAGACAGGATTTTGATCAATTGACCTCATGGTCCGCATACGCATCGTGGAATATCACTGGAGAGCGGATGCGATGGGAGCGGGGCCGATGGCTACCCCCCATGCTCGATGGTCGGCCTGAGGACAAAAAGCAGATTTTTGATTCCTTAAAGATTTTGGATTCGTTGGGATGCTTAGAGGTGGCGTTTCGCTATTCCAATGCCGACATTGATCGCGGGCTATTTGATAGTGGACTGACAACGTATAATCCCTCAACCCAGGAAGTACGGACGGCGACCTTGAACCTGAATTGGTATCCGCAACCCGGGTTGAAAGTAGCGGCAGGTTGGGTCAAAACCATTGCTGATCACGAACTTTCCACTTTTGGAGGAACCGATCGAGATTCTTCTTTTATACTCAGAATGAGTCTTGCCCTCTAATGCTACTATCTGTCTAAGGGCCGAGTTGGTGCAAGATCGACCCGCCGGTCCAATGGGATGGAGGATGAGAGTTGATGCTTTGCCAGAGCGACCGCTTCATGGGCAACACCTCGATTCCAAAGCCTTAGCCAGCGTTTTTGTAAAATCCAAGCGCTTGGTGTAGCGTTTCTTTCGCCGCGTGAGCCGGTGGAACATTGCCGTCCAGCCCATCACCGGCACAGTTCCATAACGAAGAAGCTCACAGGCCGTTTGCCGGAAATGGGAAAGGTCTGGATACGCATCCAGAAGCGTGTCGAGTAGGGGGTAAAAACCATCACCACTCGTTTTTGCCATGGACCGGAGAATTCCCACGATCTCGCGCCGGACGAGCCGCTCCAGATCCTTTTTCCGAGTGAACACGGTCTCGAAGTCGAAGTGCACCAGACGGTCACGTGAGACGAACACGTGAGACAGGGTGGGGTGTTCCTGAAGCAAGCGGGGCTCGCCGAGTTCAAGCGCACGGGCATGCCGTTTTCCCCAAACCCGGGCATACCTGGCGATGACTTCCTTTTTAAGCACAAGAGATTTTTGATCGTCTTGCAGTACCTTTGCCACCGTGGGGCTTGGGATATACTCCATGGCGATGCAGTTGGAGATATCTTGAGGAAGCTTGGGCAGGGGGTAAACCTCGGGCACGTCGAAACCTTCTTGCTTCCAGAACGCCAGCACGTCAAGCTCCGTGTCGTGTCGTGCCTTTGCTGTGATTGAGGACTTACCCCCAAGGAAAAGGGAGCCGAACTGCCGGAACAACACTCTCGGGAGCCTCCGCTTCAGACCGTAGCATTTCAGGATCACGAACTTTTCGTTGTGCACTACTTTCATCACCCGCTGTCGGCCGTCGCCACGGCGACTAGTGTCCAGGACTTCGGCTTTCCTGAGGTCGATCGGTTTTATGGAGTTCTCCATATCATTTGCCAATTCACGAGTGCATCAGCAGGCGAAGTTTTCGCGCCGTATTGTACTTCGAGAAGGGCTTCCCCGCCCTCGGCTTGATCTTCCGGTCCAGCATGCGCGCCGCGCGGAGCAGGGGGTTTGGGTTTCGAAAAGCGAAGGTGTACGTGTGCTCGAGCAGGTCTCGGTCCAAATACTGTTCCACCGTGAATCTCATAAAGCGGTCCCAATGCTCTTCCCCAACGGTCTTGCCCAGGGATTTTAAGTAGGCCAGTATCTCTCGGGCCACTAAATCTTTCACTTTCCGCCGGGATCGGTAGCTCATCTCGAAGTCGAAGAAGAGGAACTGGCCGTCCTCCATGATCATTACGTGCTTGAGGTCTCCGTTCTCATGGATCAGCCTGGGCTCCCTCCGCTCGAGGGCGAGTCGGTGGCGATGGTGCCACACGGGAAGAAACCGCTTCCACATGTCAAGGCGCTCATCAACCGGAACATTCGGGTCAGCAAAGTAGTGGATGAATCTGGGCCGATCCACGTATTCGAACAGGCGCCAGCCCTGACGGGGCACGCATCCCTCCACTATCACGTCGTCGTAAGTGTCGAACACCCGGAACCCCGCCTCGCGCCACAGGTTCAGGCACTCGTATTCCGTGTGCCAACGGGCAAGGGGCATGAATGAGGTCTGGTTGCTCACCAGTACGTTGCCCAGGGTCTTCGAAATGTACTTAAGAAGGCTCCGGTCCCCGTAATAGACCTTGAGCACTGCGAAGCCGTCTCGGAAGGGGACTTTGTACAGGTAGTTTCCGTTCTTCAAAAGAAGGTAGGGGCTCAGGTCGTTGAAGCGAATCACCTCTTTCTGGTTTGAAGCCATCGAATTTCTCCATTCTTAATCAACGGTCCGGTCAAGACAAATACGTAATAAAAAAGAAAGCTGCGACAATAACAATTCATTGATAGAAAGCCGCCTTTTGAAATTATATGAATCGAAAAAAGTTAAATTGTGTACCGATCTTAGCTTTACCACAGCATATGTAACCCTGCGGGAGCGGTAACATAGTGGAGGCAAACCCGTTTGTCAACCAAAATCCAGCACCTAATCAGGGCAAACGCATTTGAATCCCCATACAGGGAGAACGCTCCACGACGGCGTGTATCTCTTTCCAACCGACTGAAACTTGTGCTTAAGCACCCGTAAGCCCGAGCCGCGCCGGAG
>MAXL01000207.1 GCA_001751005.1 Desulfobacterales bacterium S5133MH16 | reverse complement strand
CCGTGCCCGGCAATCAGGTGATTGTGAACCCTGGTAGCGGCAATGTCTTCTAAATGAACGTGCCCCACCCATTCAAAGAGTTCCTCGAATGCCGCCGAGGGATCTTCACCTGCGCAAAAAAAGTGGCCCATATCAAAATTCAATCCCACGGCAGGAGATTTTACGTTTTTGATAAAGGATTTGAACTCCGCGGTATTTTCTATCAACAGGTCCGGTTCCGGTTCCACCAGGATTTTTACGGCCAGTTGTTCTGCCAGAGGAATGACCTGTTCCATGCCCTGATGAAACAGAGACATGGCAGACTTCCGTGACTGGGTGTTCAACGGGCCTCCGGGAGGAACGGATATGTTTTTACATCCCAGTACGTCCGCCACTTTCAAACAGTCGTTGGTATGCCGGATGCGGATGTCGCGTCTTTGTTTCTCAGGCTCGATCCAGGACGGAAGATACGTGTCTCCTACAGCAAAAAGGGTAAAGCTGTTTAAGTTGGTGACTTTCAGGTTATATTTTTTGAGTGCTTCTTTAACCCGGGCCAAATCCGCCGCTGTAAAGTCGGGCGGATAAAGATGGGGTCTGTCCCCCATGATTTCAACACCTCGAAAGCCCAGCCCTGCGATTTTCTCTAAAGATTCAAAAAGAGAGAATTTAACAAAGGCATTGGTGCTGTATGCAAAAAACATGATTCTTTCCTTAAATAACTTTAAAACTTTGTATCAATTTACCTGTGCGCATTCAGGGAATCACATTCTTTTTCCAGTTCCCGAAGGCTATGGACCTGGTCCTGAAAATTCAGCGGCGGATTCTTCCCAAGGGGTTTTTTGAAATAAAAACCCAGTTCCGGAATCAGTCCGGAGCGGTCCGCCAATTTCAGAACCGCCATCCAGCGGGCCAGATCCAGAATCAACGGGGCGGCCAGGATCGAGTCCCGGCCCTGAAGGTTCAAACGGATACTCATGGGCAGACCGAACATGCCCTGAAAATCGATGACATCCCAGGCTTCTTTAGCATCACCTCGGGGTGGGTAGTAATCGATATGAACTTTGTGACAAGGCTCTCCGTATTTCTGCCCCACAGGATATCCCAGAATATCATCCAGAAGCTGGGTTTTATTGGCCACTTTGCCCGCGGCCCGCTCAGGGTTCAAGAGGTTTTTTCCGTCGGCGTTTCCCAGGATATTCAGGCTGTACCATCCACCCACATGGAGACATCGAGCTTTTAGAGCCGAGGCCAGGACCACTTTAAAATAGGTCTGACCGGTCTTGCCGTCACGCCCGCATACGGGGACATGGTGTTTAATGGCTTGTTGAATAACAACGGGAAATTCCAAATGGTTGGGTGAGAAATTTATCACCGGGATTCCGGACAGAATCGATGCCAGGACATAGGTCAAATCCGGAAAATTCGAAGGATCAACTTTGGAATAGAGCTGCGACAGACTCATAAAATTTTCAAGATCTAACTGAATGCAGGCCGGCAGGAGGTTGATCAAAACCGGCAGCGCATTGGAATGCTGTTTTCTGATGACCTGGATGTCCTGCATCAGGTGTCGGACCTGTGCTTTGAGATTCAGATCCAGGGGAGGTGCCTGGAATATGAGGAGTTCATCGAGATTTGACTGATACCGTTTCCAGATATTTTCAGGTACCACCCCGTGAGTTTTAACACAATCGCTAAGTTTTGCCGGTTGCGTATCCCAACCTACCATGTGTACGGCATGGGGCGGCGCCAGGTAGGGAAAACTGTTGCGGGTGGTTAAGCTGGGCAGGAGGGTATCCGGGTCTTTTTGTAATGTCGCCACAGCGACTGCTACGGTGGATGCCACTGCTCCTTTGGCGCCCGCTACCATTAAGAGCAATGATCGAGATTTGGAATGATCAGAATTTGTCATAAGCAATGAGCTTGCTTTTAGCTTAAGAAGATCCGATGGTTATTTTATTACAACGCTATTTTTAACAAATCCATCATTTTGTCAACAAAGTGGAAATGGATTTCTTTTTTAACCTTTTCGGGTATGTCTTCGAGATCTTTTTCATTCTGCTTTGGCAGGATAAGGGTTTTAATGCCTGAGCGATGGGCCGCCAGAACCTTTTCCTTTATACCGCCGACCGGCAGCACTTGCCCTCTCAGGGTTATTTCACCGGTCATGGCAAGATCTTTTCGGATGGTTTTTTGGGTTAGCAGGGATACCAGGGCGGTGAACATGGTGACACCGGCGGAAGGGCCGTCCTTGGGTATGGCGCCTGCGGGGATGTGCAGGTGAATATCACTGTTTTCAAAAAAATCTTCATCAATCTTGAGAGATGCCGCATTTGTCCGAATAAAGCTTAAGGCTGCGGTTGCGGATTCCTTCATAACATCCCCCAGTTGACCGGTTAAGGTAAGTACTTTTTTCCCTTTCATGGATGTGGCTTCAATAAAAAGAAGTTCTCCTCCGGTGGGCGTCCAGGCAAGCCCCAGGGCAATACCGGGTGTTGAAATTCTTGATTTCACGTCGGAAATCAGGCGAATCGGACCAAGATACTTGGAAATATCATCAATCCCGATTTTAGCAGACACGGCCTCGCCTTCTGCGATATCGGCCGCCACCCCCCGGCAAACCGCTGCAATTTCCCGCTCAAGATTTCTTAATCCCGCTTCTCGGGTATAGCCTGAAATGATCTGCTTTAACGCTCCTTTTGTAAAAGATATCTGGTTAGCCTTTAGACCATGAGCGTCGCGCTGGCGTGGGATGAGATATCTTGTCGCAATTTTAATCTTTTCGTCAAGGGTATAGCCCAGAAGTGTCAGCACTTCCATTCGGTCCCTTAAGGCAGGCGGTATGGTGTCAAGAATATTCGCGGTGGTTATGAACATGACTTTGGACAGGTCAAAAGGCACATCCAGATAGTGATCCGAAAAAGAAAAGTTCTGTTCAGGATCAAGAACCTCCAGCAGTGCCGATGACGGGTCTCCGCGAAAATCGCTCCCCACTTTGTCTATTTCATCCAGCATAAATACCGGGTTGTTTGATCCGGATCGCCGGATTCCCTGGATAATGCGGCCGGGAAGAGCCCCCACATAGGTGCGCCGATGTCCTCTGATTTCAGCCTCATCCCTTACGCCCCCCAAGGAAATACGGATAAATTTTCGTCCTAACGCCCGGGCGATTGAATTGCCCAGCGATGTTTTGCCGGTGCCGGGAGGGCCCGCAAAACACAGGATAGGACCTTTTGACTCGGGCTTGAGCTTGCGCACGGCAAGGTATTCGATGACCCGCTTTTTGGGTTTTTTAAGTCCGTAATGATCGTCATCCAAAACCTTTTTTGCCATTTTTATATCCAGGTTGTCTTCTGTGCTTTCATGCCAGGGGAGGGTGGTCAGCCAGTCCAGATAGGTTGATGCCACGGTATATTCCGCAGAAGACGGGTGCATGCGGGAAAGGCGGTCGAGTTCCCGTTCAGCCTCTTTGCGGGCTTCTTCGGGAAGATTTTTTTCCTCGATTTTAGCTTTGTAGTCTTCAATTTCAACCGAGGCCTCATCTTTTTCGCCCAGCTCTTCCTTGATCTTTTTGAGTTGCTCCCGCAGATAGTATTCTCTTTGCCGTTTATCCATGTCCCCCTTGACCTGGGATTGTATCTTGTTTCCGAGCTCTAAAATTTCCAACTGATAGTTAATCAGTCGGGTCACTTCTTTTAACCGTTTTTTGGGATCAAAAATTTCCAGAACCCTCTGCTTTTCCTCAAGTGTGGAATTGATGGTGGAAGCAACCATATCAGCCAATATACCGGGCTCATTTATGGATTTTGCCATTGTAACTATTTCAGGGGGCAGCCCCGGAGAAAGTTCGGCAATCCGGGTGAACTGGCTTATCATGTTGGACATCAGGGCCTCTGTTTCCTTATCCTTCTTATCTGTATCCTTAAGATACTCCACCCGGGCCCGGGGGTACGGCTTGCCCGATATAAATTCTTTTACCCGGAACCGTTCCAGGCCTTGTGTAATCAATTGCAATCTGTTGTCTTCGGTTTTTGCCATTTTGAGGATCAAAGCACTTGTACCCACGGCATGGAGATCCGCTTTGGTATAAGTTTCTCCGGTAATCGGTTCTTTTGCCACAATAAGACCTATGATACGATTCCGGGACATGGCTTCATCCACCAGTTGGATCGATCGTTCCTGTATAACAAGAAGGGGCAAAACCATTTTGGGGAAAAGAGCTGCATCAATCATAGGGAGAATAGAAAGAATTTCAGGCAATTTATCCGTCTTGATTTCACTGGATGACTGAGGCTGTGTCATGGCTGTCTCCAATTTACATTTTTTTGAAGGAAAATGGGATAAACGAAATAACGCCTATCCTTCTGTAATGGGTATCTTGCGTATTTTATCAAGTGAAGGTTTGGCCAGTCGGATCTGGAGAAAACCGTTTGAATATGACGCTGAAACCACTTCAGGATCAATGGGCGTCGGAAGGTATAATATGCGTTCAAACCTTCCATACTGGATTTCAGCCAGTCTGTATTTTGCGTTTTCTCCGCGAGGAAATTCAGCACGGTTCCCATAAATCCTGACAGCCTTGTTGCTGATTTCCAATTCCAGGTCCTCTTTCTTGACTCCGGCGATTTCAGCCAGAATAAGAATCTGGTCAGGGGTTTCATAAATATCCATTTGAGGCTTCCATTTCCGTGCGGATAGCATGAACATGGGGTGTATGGGCCGAAACATATCATCAATGGCTTTTTCGAACTCGGGATCGATCTGATCAAAATCGCTAATAAATCGTATTTTGATATAGTCCATTTTGGGCTCCTGTGTGTTAATGCTGATATCTTTTTTGCTTTGGCCGGCTCAAATAAGTTTTTTTCAATAGACCCTTGCCATTCCTTTTTTTACCAACAGGACCTGGTCAGGAAATGATCGTCTTTTTCTATTCCAAATCAATATAATCAGACAAAAATGGTAACCATGTCAAGGAAAAATAATGTTGCTTATCCATGCCCGTTCAATTTGTTTATTATACAGGAGTCGGCTGTGAGTTGACACGGAAATATCGGGGAATACCTGTTTCCGGACAGAAACTAATTCACGACTAGAACTGAAATATCCTTTGCCGAGTTGGACACTTTCTGTGAAACGCTCCCGAGAATAAAATCCTTAATTCCGGACAGGCCCCTCCTTCCCAAGACAATAGCGTTATAACCGGCCTGGGCCTCTTTTATTATATCCCTCGCAATTCCTCTTTTTTTAATTACTGATTTAACGGTGATATTCTTTTCTTCAAATCCTGCGTCCATAAGTATCTCTTTGGCTTTTTGCACTGCCTGGTTCACCAGTTCCTGTTTTTTCTCTTCCAGCAAACAGAAGGAACTCTGTTGAGATTTAAAATAAGGAGTTAGCTCCGGACTGTTCATTTCGCACAAGGCCGCGGTGTCTTGAATGACATTAAATAGCGTAATTTTGCTATCCGTTGTAAATAAATTTGCGATAAATTCGACTGCTCGCATAGCGTTTTCAGAATCATCAATTGCCACTAATATTTTTTTATCCATTGCTCATATTCTCCTTTGTGTCTGATAAGCTTATACCTTTTTTTCCCAAGTCTGTTTTGGGTATAAAACCAAGTCCCGTGGGTTCAGGTCCGTCCGGGAAGACATAACCCAGGGGGAGTCACAGTATTTACGCCTAACTTCTGTTTTAAACGTACAAACACTTCTGTCTTCTACCTCAATAATGTGATCCGGATCAAGAGGTTTTGTATTTTTTTATATGTTTTTTCTCACTTGCCAGGCCGGGAAAATGGAGGATATAGAGATGTCTAATAAAATAATGGTCCGGGCAGTTTAACGTCTTACCCAGGACTAAAGATGGCAGCCACCGGTACAGTTAGCTACTCTGGGTATCATAAATCGCTTCATAGAGTTCACCTCCTTTTGCTGTATCAGAACAAAGCTTGTGGTTATAATGGAGTGCTTTTGACCTTTCGATAGAAAGACGGTGACAGGGAGTAATACGGATCAGCGCATGCCGGTGATAAAAAGACGTCAACAGCTGATTTTTGTTCCCGTTTATGCCGGCAATCCAAACAACTCCAATATTCCCAGTAATGTTTACTTGCATGATCCAAACAGCTTCTGTAATATGGACAAAAGACATTTCGATAGCCTTTGTTGTGAACCGGATTTCTATTTTTTTCCATAGGCTGCTCCTTTGCTTAATCTGGCAAATAACAGGTTGCAGTCAGTAAGTTAATATTTTAAGTTTAATGTTTTAAAAAAGTAGTGACACATTGTGGCATTGTCAACTTTTTTTTAAAAAAAGAACACGTTTATATTGAGCTACATTATTTGATGATCTAATTTTCCTTTGATAATCTAAGGATAACCCGATATTTTTTGAGAAAATCCACCGGATTATATGATAATTTTGCCTTGCGAAGACCTTGGTTATCAAGGTCCTGTTCGCGATTTACAAATTCAAATTTATTTCCCGAATGCTCAAGGAACATCTGATTGATCACCTGATAAACCCCTTTATAGTCCTGGTTTCCTTTTTCAAAATGAATCACAAGTGTATCTTTTGTGAAGCTTTCGGCTATGGTATACGCCGCCATTTTTTGATCGACTATAATTGCAGCGCCTGTGAGGACTTGTATGTTTTCCCATTTGCTTAAAATCCTTGAAATCGCCCGGTTTTCAGCAGCCAGCACCTCAGACGACTCACAGTCGCGCCAGACACACCAGTCTTCCTGCATTTCCATAGCTTTATGGATCATATCTTTCCCAAAAGGAACATATTCAAAGTCATATTTTTTCTTGAACTGATTCAAGAGATTCTTTTTTTTATGAAAACGTTTGCCTTTGAGTTCGATGAGTTCGGACACAGAGTATAGATAATCCCAATGACCTCTGGATTCCTCAATGGTAATAAGATGGTTAAAGCTGTCTTTCCATAACCGGATCAGGTTCTCAGGCATTCGGCTGAATATGGTCTTGGTGCTAAAGTATTCGTCAATACACTGCTTCCAGTCAACGTCCTCCCATAAGCCCACAGGCGCCCAGTAAATTTCTTCCGGAACCGTCTGCTTTATCCAAACAAGCTTATTCGACCATGCCCAGGAAAGCCCGTAATCTTCAGCCCACCCCCACAGGTTCACAAAACTGTAATCAGAAGTTTTTTGCGAACACATGGAAAAATATTCTGAATACTCTTTTTGTTTATCCAAGGTTATGGGTTCAAAAATTAAAGACATATGCCATCAAACCTCCGAATATATATTTTTAATAATTAT
>MAXL01000206.1 GCA_001751005.1 Desulfobacterales bacterium S5133MH16 | reverse complement strand
TTTGTAGTTGGAGGCAATAATGACTTTGCCTATTCGGCATCCCTCTCCCTGGCGTCACGAAAGAAATCTATCCAGAATTCTTTATTCTTACTGTCAAAGACCGGGATGGGGAAAAGCCATCTTTCCCAGGCCATAGGCAATTATATTTTGTCCGAATATCCTTCGGAACGTGTATATTATATGACTGCCGAGGACTTTAGCAATGAAATGATTCATGCTTTTCGGCATAATGCCATCAACACGTTCAAGGGAAAATACAGGAATCAATGTGACGTATTGCTGCTTGAGGATGTTCATTATCTAAGTGGCAAGGAAAGGACCCAGATTGAGCTTGCATTAACCCTTGATACACTGTTTGAATCCGGAAAGAAAATAATTTTTTCGAGTTGTTGTCTTCCCGCAGAAATACCGAAACTCAATGATAAATTAAGATCACGCCTTTCATGCTCTCTTATTTCGAACATAGATCCGCCAGATTTCAGGACCAGAGTCAGAATATTGCAAAAAAAAGCAAAGCATAACGGGCATAAATTGCCGGAAGAGGTAATTCATTACCTGGCCGGTGAACTCACTGAGGATGTGAGGCAACTCGAAAGCGGCCTTATCGGAGTTACCGCAAAATCCTCTCTTTTGGGAACACAGATTGACCTTATGCTTGCTGAAAGCATTGTCAAGAATATTGTGCGTCACCGAAAAAACATTACAAAAGATGCCATCAAGAAGCTGGTTTGCAAATATTACAGTATTTCCATTGCCGACATTGTTTCAAGCTCTCGCAAACAATCTATTGTTCGACCGAGACAGATAGCGATTTACCTGTCACGCAGATATACCGATTCTCCCCTTCAGACCATAGGGAGAAGTTTCAACAGATATCATGCCACCGCCCTTCATTCCATCGGCGCCGTTGAACGGGGATTAAAAGAAAACGGTCCGATGCAGAAACAGGTTGAGTTTCTCTGCAGCAGGCTTGAATCCGGTAAATTTTAACCGTCTAAATCTGACTTTTTACGAGACCGTCAACCTTGGCACTCACAGATACTACATTCAGAAAACTTCAAAATATAGTGGGGAAATCCAGCTGCAGCAGAAAAAAAGAGGATCTTGTCTGCTATGCATACGATGCAACTGCCCGCACCTATCTTCCTGATGCCGTCGTGTTTCCTAGCAATACCGAAGAAATATCCGCCATATTAAATCTTGCCGATTCAGAGGTTTTTTTTGTGATTCCCCGCGGTTCCGGTTCCGGGATGACCGGCGGGTCTCTCGCCGTCAGGGGAGGCGTAATACTTGTGATGGCTCGTTTTAACCGCATTCTTGAAATTGATAAGGGCAATCTTGTCGCCCATGTGGAACCCGGTGTTGTTACCGGCCATTTTCACCGGGCTGTTGAAAGAGTGGGACTTTTCTACCCACCTGATCCGTCGAGCTCGGAATTTGCTACCCTGGGCGGAAATATGGCAGAATGTGCAGGAGGTCCCCGGGCCGTTAAATATGGTGTTACCCGGGATTATGTGCTGGGACTTGAAGCGGTTCTTTCAACCGGTGAAATTATACATACAGGCGTGCAAACCAGCAAGGGAGTGGTAGGATATGATTTGACCCGGCTTCTTATCGGATCCGAAGGGACCCTTGGTATAATTACCAAGATAACATTGCGTCTCTTGCCCCTTCCCGAAGCTGTAAGAGCTATGACGGCTGTTTTCGATAAACTGGATACTGCGGCGGAAACGGTTTCAGAAATCATCAGGCGCGGTATCATCCCTCGAACCATAGAATTTATGGATAATGCTTCAATTCGGTGTGCGGAAAGCCGGCTCAAAATCGGTCTGCCGGTTGAAGCCGAAGCGTTGCTGCTGATAGAAGTTGACGGGAAAGTCCAGGAGACTGAGGTGCTTATAGAGCAGTTAAAAACGATGTGCATATCCTTGGGCGCAAAGCGTATTAAAATAGCCGAGACTAAAGAAGAGGCTGATAATCTCTGGAAAGCACGCAGGGCGATATCCCCGGCTCTGTTCCAGTACGGTCCGGATAAGATCAATGAAGATATTGTTGTTCCAAGAAGCAAGATTCCTGATATGGTTAGAAAAATAAATTCCTTAAAGGAGGAAACCGGGCTTACTATGGTGAGTTTCGGGCATGCCGGTGACGGGAACATCCATTTTAATATAATGCTTGACAAGAAGAATAAGACGGAACTGAAAAAAGCTGAGTACGCAATTGACGTTCTGTTCGACTATACCCTCAAACTCGGGGGGACAATTTCTGGTGAGCACGGGGTCGGAATAACAAAAGCCGCGTACATAGCAAAAGAGATCGGTTCTGTTGAGCTTAACCTGATGAAAAAAATAAAAAAGGTTTTTGACCCTAAAGGGATATTAAATCCCGGAAAGATCTTTCCAACTCTTTAGTTTTTCAGAAAAGATAATCAAATAAGAGATCTGTATTGAAATAGCTTTTAAGGGTTCGCGCAAAAATAACTTCGCAGCATTGGCGCTCAGATTTGGTTCAGATTTGGCTGATCCGAGAGAGCAAAACCACAGGAATAGCGAGCTATTTCGCGGATTTTGCGAGTGAGGTATCAGCCAAAGATGGGCTGAAGCTGAGATGTAAAAATGTGAAGTTATTTTTGCGCGAGCCCT
>MAXL01000205.1 GCA_001751005.1 Desulfobacterales bacterium S5133MH16 | reverse complement strand
GGTCAGTATGTCTCCCGAGATACTGACGTTTACGTTTTTTGCTTCCAGACCAGGCAACTCAGCCTTTACAACAAAGTTATCCTTGGTTTCCGAAATATCGACCGAAGGCAGCCACGATTCGGCAAATGTCCTGGCAAATGGTGTCTCACCTGAAAATCGATCCCAAAGTCTGTCCATTTCTTTTCGAAATGGACTCAATTCTCCAAATGGTCTCCAGGGTACTAATTCCATAATAGCCCTCCTTTTTATGCTCTCCTCCCCAGGGTATAATAATTACCAACCTAACAAACAGATCCTTTTAACATTCAGATAAGTAAACTAGCATAAAGCATGCCATTTTGTTGAGAAATTATATCTACTTCAATTCCAGCAAGTTATTCCTGTGGCTGTTCGCAATTCATTTTGCCGGCTTGCAAAATGTAGAAAAATTTCGAAATCTGTTTTCGCAAAATTTCGAAACTCGAAGATAATTCACCCGCTATCAATCCAAGAGAATTGTTGCAGAAAAAAGAAAAAATAAGGGGCTTGAATATCTTTAACTACCTATTACATGTGGGGCTTTTTGAAGATGCTTTCTGCCATTAAAGTTCCTGCTCAAATTCAAATACTTTATAAGCTGCCAATTTAATGAAATCGTTAAAAACAAACCAAGCCAAGGCATAACCCCACACAAAGAACGCCGGTTTCCAGCCTCATCTTTTCGCTGCATTCTAATGAGATCGAGACGGACCTGTTCTGCTTTAAACTCGTCATCAAATGCAACAGCAATAAGATGGCTCATGGCTTTCTCCTTATGGGTAAGCATCACTATAAGATCGTTTTTTTCTTTTTCGACCACTTTAAGGATTTTATCTACAGTTTAATGATAAGAATTTGCTTATAACAAAAATAATTGTGCGAAAAATGTATAGTATGTCAATGTTAAAATATGTAGTTTATATACTTGAGTTTTCGCACAACCATTGCCAGGTTGCCAGAAAACTCAAGTATATAAAATCATTGATGTCTGGTTAGGTTTTTGCCTGCTTTGAAAAAATGGTAAAAATGAATTTTTTTACTTCTTTCTTGACAAATTGGTTTAAGGAGTGATGAGTTGCAAACTAACCGAGGTAGATTAGGGTCGGGCAGAGAGGGTATGGTATGGAAATCGCGAGTTTGAATAAAGAGATAAAAAGGTGCAATAAATGCAGGCTGGCTGATACCCGGATAAACTCACTTTGCGGCGAAGGGAATCTGCACGCAAAACTTATGCTTATTGCCCAGGCGCCTGGAACGAATGAGGACAGAGAAGGCAGGATGTTTATCGGACCTTCGGGAAAAGTGCTGGATGAGTTATTGAGAATAGTCTGCATTGATAGAAGAGAGATTTATATGACGAACCTCATTAAATGCATGCTTCCCAAATACAGGAAACCAAAGTCAGATGAAATTGCAATTTGCAGCTTGTATCTGGATCGGGAGATAGCATTCATCAATCCCAGGATATTGGCTTCGCTGGGTTACTATGCAACCCGATACCTTTTTGGGAAATATTTTATTCCATCACCGCCCAAATCGGAATTTCATGAGGTTTATGGTAAATTTTTTGAGGCTGGTAATAAAGAAATACTTCCCTTGCAGCATCCTGCTGCTGTTCTGTATAACCGTTCCATAAAAGAAGTATTGGTAAGAAATTACCTCAAGATACAAAAAGGCTATTTCAACACTCACCAAATGCTTGATTGACGATAAAATATATTACAGCGATTCACTTTTCAACTTTCTAAAAAAGTGTTGATTTAATTGCGCCTAATTAAAAGTCTCGGAAATTCTACAACTTCTTGAAAATACAGCTTTATTAATGGTAACCTGTTTGTGCCATCGGAATGGAATACTGGAATAATGGAATGCTGGAATATTGGGGATAAAAGCGGAAAATAAACCATTTAAATTGTAAAAAAACTCCTTCAAACCCATCATTCCATTCTTCCAATTGGGGCGAAGCCCCTAAGTTCGGATATCTTAATACTGTGTGGAACAAGAATGAAAATGAAAAAGAAAAAGTTATCGATTTTATTGGTTTTGATGTTAGTCATGACCATCTTCACCATATTAGAAATAAATATTTTCCATGAAAATGGATGGGCTAAAGGAGGACAAGTTATGAATAATGGGTCAGAAAAGTTCTTCGCAGCAGCTGTCAAAAATTTGAACATCACGGTTATTTACGACAACAATCCGTATATAGAAGGATTATCAACCGCCTGGGGATTTTCCTGTCTTATAAGGGGAACAGAGAAAACGATTCTTTTTGATACAGGTGGAAATGGTACAATATTGTTAGCAAACATGGAAAGATTGGGTATTGATCCCGGCAAAATAGATATTGTTGTTCTTTCTCATATTCATGGAGACCACGTGGGTGGGCTGGAAAAATTGCTTGAAAAGAATAAGAACGTTACGATTTATTTGCCCGGGTCATTTCCAAATAGGTTTAAGGACGGTCTGAAAAGTGCCGGAATAAAGATAACAGAGGTTCAAGGTTTTACGAAGATTTGTGAAGACGTATACTCTACGGGTGAGCTTGGAACATGGATAAAAGAGCAATCATTAATAATCCACACAGACAAAGGGATTATTCTGATAACCGGATGTTCTCATCCGGGTATTGTAAAAATTATAACCAAAGCAACAGAGTTAATCAGGGATGATGTATTATTCGTTATGGGAGGATTTCATTTGGCTGGTATTGGAAAAAGCGAATTAGGAGAAATACTTCATAGTTTCAGAAAATTAAAAGTGAAACATGTTGCCCCATGTCATTGTTCAGGAGATTTGGCAAGGCAAATGTTTAAAAAAGAGTTTCATAACAATTATATAAATGTAGGGGTGGGAAGGGTGATACAATTTAAATAACCACCAGTTTTAGGTGGTGGTTATTTAAGTCCTTCTTCTTGAGCCAGAATGGATGGTCAAAGACATCGACTGCTTCGGTCAGCTTCCCTTCATGCACGGAAAATGTGGCACAGCTGACAACTGTGGTGGTGAAAATCGCCGTGTATGCGGATGGCATTTTAATCCCGATTTTGTTCCATATCTAAGGTTTCAGGTGTCAAGTGTCAGGAATGATGAACAGAGGCGCTGAGACCTGAAACCTGACATCTGAAACCAGGCATACGGGAAGTAATAAATATGGCATATTTTTTCAAGCCATATTATGGGCAATTTTAATCATCCCAGGAAAGGGCTATTGGTTTCTGAGGCAGGCCAACTGAATATATTACTTTAGCTGCCTCTTTAGACGAATGAGCCCGGCCTCGATGCGTGTAAAGGTAACCGTTTTTCTGTTGAATCTGTCAAGGTCCACCCCAACCCTTTTCGCCATGTCGTGGACAATCGGCAGTGGCATAGGATCAGCCTTCCGCCAGTAAGGCCGAAGTTCGCGCAAGAAGATGTTGACCGTCACCGGACCCACACCATAAAAGGCAAGAAAACATGTCTCGAGATCTGCCTTGTCTCGCGACGTGTCGTGGATATCCTGTAGGCTCCCCTGATGTTTGTCTAGAAGCATCTCGCAGTCGCGCAATATCTGGGTGGATTTTCTCCCGTCGTAGCGTACGTAACCGCCCTCCCTCATAATGGGGTTCACGAGAAATTCCCATCCGGCAGCCAGGATCTTCTCGGGAGCCAATAGGCCGTGCCTTTCAAAGGCCCGATAGGTCTTCTTAGCAATCCCTTCAGAAATGCGCCCGCCGAACAACAAGCTCGCCAAGAACCACTCAAAATAGCCCGCATCGTCACAACGTTTCAGCTCGATGTCAAGTTCCTCGGAATAGAGCTGGCTCCTCTTGAGCTCCTTGACGGATATTTTGGTTCGATCGGTTGTAGCCATTGCACCCTTTGAAAATGTACGCCTGCGGACCTTTCTCGCCCGCCTTCTCGACAAAGCAGACCTCACTGTCAATCTCAAGTTTGTCAAACTTGCCGTCAGGTACGCTGTTTTTCGGACTTCTAGTCCAGCCTGATAAAGGGATATCTATCCATATCTTCACGTTTCCAGAGGGCGCAACCGGCCTTTGGGCCAACCGTTTCAATGACAACAATGGCATCAGGGTTTTCAAAAACGACATGCCCTGGGCTTCCGGCCCTTCATCCTGTCCGGCTTAACCATCCTTAGTCCTTTTCCGGGTCCACTTCCTGGATGACCTCACGTCTGATCGCCTCATAATGCTCGGCAAGCTCCGGATGCAACTGAAACAGACACCGGCGAAGGGCTTCCAGTTCAAGTTTAAGGTCGTCTATGTGTGCACGATGTCTCTGTCTTAGAGCTTCTATGCTTTCGCCGGTTACCGCCAGTCGCTGCTCAATGGCTTTGAATTGCTGTTCAATCTCCCCTTCACGCATGTTGTGACTCCTTATGGCGCAATGCCTTATCCTGACGCCGCGGGTTACTTTGGTTTCTTTCGGGGCGGCAGCGGGTTCTCGCAGAGAAGCAGTTTAATGCCTTTGAAAGCCCCTCCGCCCTTTTCAAGAATTGACGTCATGTGTTCATAGACCTACGCCGTCAATCTTAGCCCTGCACTCAGAGCATTTTCCATCTTTTAAGTGATTTCGTATGAACCCAAAACCAGAGCGCTCAATGACTACGGCCCCACAGTTATAACAATAAGTATTTTCACCCGATTCGTCGGGAACGTTGCCCTCGTACACATAGCGAAGCCCTTCTTGCATGCCGATTTCACGAGCGCGGCGGAGCGTGGACAACGGCGTTGGTGGATGGTCTGTCAGCTTATAGGCAGGAAAAAACGCGGTAACGTGCCACGGCACCTCGGGGCCTATGGTTTTCACAAACCGCGCGATGTCCCGCAGTTCTCCCTCATCATCATTTAAACCGGGAATAATGAGTGTTGTCGTTTCAACCCACACGCCCAATTTTTTCATCAACTGTGTTGTTTCTAAAACAGGCTTGAGGCGGGCACCGCAGATCTCTTTGTAAAACTTGTCCGTAAATGCCTTTAAGTCAATATTGATCGCGTCTAAATACGGCGCAATTTGACGTGCGGCTTCGGTGCTCATATAGCCATTACTCACAAATACGTTTTTTATTCCCTCCTTTTGAGCCAGGACAGCGGTGTCATAAGCAAATTCGTAAAAAATAGTCGGTTCGGTGTATGTGTAGGCGATGGTTTCACAACCGGCAGCTTTTGCAGCGGTCACAATCTGATCGGGTGTACGATCCTGGCCGATGATCTTACCCTTATGTTCATGGGGGTATTGAGAGATATCAGAATTCTGACAGTGTTTACAGTGGAAATTGCAACCCACGGTTCCAATGGAAAATGCCTTTGAACCAGGCAAAAAGTTAAATAATGGCTTTTTCTCTATGGGATCGATATGCTCGGCAATGATCTTGCCGTATACGGTGCTGTAAAGCTTTCCGCTCTGGTTTTCTCTCACACCACAAATACCCCTTTTCCCCTCTTTGATCTTGCACCGATTGTTGCAAAGATTGCAGCGCACCCTGTTTTCACTCATGGATTCATAAAACATGGCCTCCTTCATAACATCCCTCCCATACCTGATATTAAAAGAATAGGCTCAGGGAATCTCTGATCCACTTGTCATCGTCTATGAATAATATTTTCATACCTTTTTGTTTGTTAAACAGATCCATCTTCTTCTTTTTATTGATGATAAAGATAAAGTATGGTTTTAAAAACAAGTCATTGATCTTTATCCGAGTTTTCCCTTGAAACCTTATCCATAAGGGCCTTCAATTCCTCACCCTCGATCTTTTCCTTTTTCAGCAGTAACCGGGCTCCCTTTTTGTGGACTTCTTTATTCTCCCTAAGTATTTCCAGAGCTCTTGAATACTGCTCACTGATGATTGCTCTGACTTCATTGTCAATCATCTCGGCAGTGGCCTCGCTGTACTCCACAGCACCTTCCAAGCCTGTTTGAAAAAAAGGTGCCCTTTTCTCACGGGCAAAGTAGACTTGTCCCACCTTGCTGCTCATACCGTATTCCTTGACCATGCAACGGGCAATATCTGTGGCTTTTGCCAGATCATTATGGGCGCCTGTGGAAATATCTTCGAATACGATCTCTTCTGCTGCGCGGCCTCCAAGCAAGGAAGTGATTTTGTTAAGTAATTCTGTTTTTGTCATAAGAAAACGATCCTCCGTTGGCACCTGCATGGTATAGCCCAGGGCCGCAATCCCACGAGGAATAATGGAGATCTTATGAACCGGGTCCGTTCCGGGTAAAGAGAGGGCAACGATGGCATGGCCCACTTCATGATAGGCAACGATCTCCCTTTCTTTTGGGTTGATCAGGCGATTCTTTTTTTCAAGACCGGCGACGACCCTTTCAACGGCCTCCTCAAATTCAGGCATGCCGACTTTCTTCTTTTTTCTTCGAACCGCCAGGAGGGCCGCCTCATTCGCCAGATTGGCGAGATCAGCACCCACCATACCGGGGGTCATATTAGCCAGTTTTTCTATATCCAGATCATTTACGACCTTGATATCTTTTATATGTACCTTCAAGATTTCTTCTCTGCCTTTTTTATCAGGGCGGTCTACCAAGATGTGTCTATCGAATCGGCCAGGCCTGAGCAGGGCAGGATCAAGGATCTCAGGTCTGTTTGTGGCTGCCATCAAGATGACGCCCACCTGGGGATCAAAGCCGTCCATTTCCACGAGGAGCTGGTTGAGGGTCTGTTCCCGCTCATCGTGTCCACCCATTGTTCCGAAACCCCTGGCTTTTCCCAGGGCATCCAGTTCATCGATAAAGATGATACAGGGGGCCTTCTGTTTTGCCTGATCAAAAAGGTCCCTCACACGGGCCGCACCCAGACCCACAAACATCTCAACAAACTCGGAGCCGCTCAGGCTGAAAAAGGGCACGCCACTTTCCCCCGCCACGGCTTTAGCTAAAAG
>MAXL01000204.1 GCA_001751005.1 Desulfobacterales bacterium S5133MH16 | reverse complement strand
TTTCCCGGGGACTGAAGTACAATACCTTTTAGCTCAAGATGGAGTAAAATGCTCGACAGTTTGCCGGATTTCATGGAAAGCTTTCTTGAAAGGTCATCGATGTGTACAGGATACGGACCAATGGATTCAAACACAAGGGATTCCTCGGATGATAACTGCGGGATTCTTTCCATGGTTTCATTACCGGTTTTATCCTTTTCAACCTGAGCTTCAATAATATTTGAGATCTCTTCCATAATGTCCTGGGCATGTTCAACCAGTTTGGCGCCTTGTTTTATAAGCGTGTGTGTTCCAGTGCTTTTGAATGAATGAATGCTTCCCGGGATAGCAAATACTTCCCTGTTTTGCTCTGCTGCAAGGCGTGCCGTTATAAGTGATCCGCTTCTTTTTGTAGCTTCAACGACCACGGTTCCAAGGGAAATCCCGCTGATTATCCGGTTTCTTATAGGGAAATTGTGTGCCTCAGGTTCAGTAAACAAAGGAAATTCCGAAATAACGGCACCGTTTTCGGCAATCATATTAAAGAGTTTTTGGTTCTCTGCCGGATAAACGATCTCCAAACCGCTTCCCAACACCGCGATGGTATTTCCTTTGCCGATCAGTGCTCCCTGGTGAGCAGCCGAATCAATGCCAATTGCCATGCCGCTGACGATTGTCATTTTAAGCAAAGCCAAATCCTTGCACAGGCGCCGGGTTGTAGAGATGCCGTAATCTGTTGCATTCCTGGAGCCCACAACCGCTATGTTTTTAACGGAACCTTTAAGACTGCCGAAAACATACAAAAAGGGCGGAGGGTCCGGTATTTGAAGTAAAAGGGGTGGATAATCACTATCCGACATGGTAACAATTTTATAACCTTTTTCCATCACAAGGTCGAGATCCTTTTTGACCGGATCAGGAATTTTGTGATGCTTTACTGCGGCGACAAGACGAGGAGTTATGCCTTCTACCTCAAGAAGATCCTTTCCGGAAGCTTGAAAAACATTCTCGGGTGAATTGAAACAATCTATTAGCCGCTTGAAAAGATGATTTCCTATTCCCGGAACACTTTTCAGAACAAACCATGGCAGAATGTTTTCCACTACTTCTTTCTTCCGCGGCCATGCCATGCAAGGAGTATGGGGCTTGCAACGTAAACCGATGAATAGGTTCCGATAAAAACGCCTATTATCATTGCAAATGCGAAGTCATGAATAATCCCGCCTCCCAGTGCAAAAAGAGCAACAAGCACAACAAGGGTGGTTAAAGAGGTCAGTATGGTTCGGCTGAGAGTCTCGTTGACACTTCTGTTAATTATAAATGCCAGGGGATTTTTGTGATATTTCCTCATATTTTCCCGGATTCTGTCAAAAACAATAATGGTGTCATTTAGTGAATATCCGATGATGGTGAGAAGCGCTGCGATAATCGGAAGGGTAAATTCTTTGTCAAAAATGGAAAATATGCCAACGGTTATGGTGACGTCATGGATAAGGGCAACAATAGCGCCCATAGCGTATTTCAATTCGAGAAACCAGAAAAGTGAAAGTGTTACGATCAATGCGGCGGCTATAAGATACGGGACGCTGACATTAAATACAGAAAGAAGATAGACGGCACCCATGAGCGCGCCGGCCATAATTCCGCTGAGAACCCATTTTAATTCAAAACGGCCGGATATATATATCGAAATAAAGAGCAGGGCATAAAACATGGCGAAAAGAGCTTTTTCCCGCAAGTCTTTGCCCACTTGAGGTCCGACCATCTCAACACGACGAATGTCGACCTCATTTCCGGTTGATGCTTCCAGGGCTTTCTGCACTTTTGAAGAAAATCCCTGTGAGGTCATGACAGACATGTCCGTTCGGATAAGATATTCATTATCTTTTTGATCACCGAACTGTTGAACTGACGATTTGCCTAAATCTATGGAGGCAAGACCGAATTTTATATTTTTCAGACTTTCAGGGGCGCTAAACTTTATCTGTATCAATGTGCCGCCGGAGAAGTCGATACCGTATCTGGGTCCTTTATGAATTAAGAGAGAGGCGATACTTACTAAAATCATGGCCAGGGATATGAAAAAAGCGATTTTCTTCTTACTGATAAAATTAATATTGATATCAGGTTTTATAAACTGCATTAATGATATCTCCTAAGATTGTTTGCTCATGTTTTGTGATATAATGTTCTGACTGAAACAGGTTAAGGTATAATTAGATGCTTAGGCTTTTAATCTTTAGTTTTACTAAGAGATAATCAAATATTAACCGGGACATAATAAGGGCTGTAAAAAGACTGGAAAGTACACCCAAACTGAGTGTTACTGCAAATCCTTTGACCGGGCCGGTGCCAAACTGGAAAAGGACAAGGGCTGCAATAAGGGTTGTTACGTTAGCGTCGAGTATTGTAAGAGAAGCCCTGTCATAGCCCGCAGCCACCGCCGCTCGCGGTGTCTTGCCTATTCTCATTTCCTCCCGTATACGTTCGAATATGAGAACATTGGCGTCAACGGCCATGCCGATAGTGAGAATTATCCCTGCGATACCCGGTAGTGTCAGCGTGGCCTGAAAGCCGGCCAGCCCTCCGGCGATCAGGATAATATTAAGAATCAGCGCAACATCTGCGATAAGTCCTGAACCTCTGTAATAGACAATCATAAACAGGATAACGAGGATACCCCCTACACACATTGAGAGGAGCCCTTTTCTAATGGAATCGGTTCCAAGAGAAGGACCCACGGTTCTTTCCTCAAGGATATTGACCGGGGCAGGAAGGGCACCGGCACGAAGGGCAATGGCAAGATCACGTGCTTCTTCAGTGGTGAAACGTCCGGTAATTCGGGCCTGACCGCCGGAAATTTTTTCCTGGATAACCGGTGCCGAATAGACTTTGTTATCCAAAACAATAGCCAGACGTTTTTTTACATTTTCTCCGGTTATCCTTGCAAAATCTCTTCCCCCTTTTTTATCGAAATTGATGGAAACATAGGGTTCGTTGTATTGAGAATCTATTTGAACCTTTGCATCAGTTAGATGTGCACCGGTTAAAAGGGTCCGTTTCTTTATAAGATAGGGCGTTTTTATAACCCGCCGTGTTTCCGGATCTTCTTTAATACCATAGAGAACCTCGCTGCCCGGAGGCATATTCCCTTGGAGTGCGGCATTCAGATCATGGGTCTCATCCAGCAGTTTGAATTCTAAAAGAGCGGTACGTCCGATAAGACCCTTGGCTCTTTTTGTATCTTTGATTCCCGGGAGCTGGATAAGTATCCGTTTTTCACCCTGTCGTCGAATATCCGGTTCACTGACGCCAAACTGGTCGATCCGGTTTCTGATGGTTTCAAGTGCCTGCTCGGTTGCCAGCTTCTTGATATGAGCGGATTCCCTGTCAGGAAGATCCAGTATCATCGTAAGGATTTCGTCGTGGATTGATCTTGAAAGGATACGCAAATTTTTAAATTCTTTGTTGAGCAGTTTTTCAAATCTGTCGATGTTTTCCTGGCCTTGCAACTGGACCGAAATTCGGCTTCCATCTATACGATTTAAGTCGATATGGCGGATATGCTCCTTCTTTAAAAGGCTTCGCATCTCCTGGCTTATACGTTCTATGGTGCTTTCCACGGCTTTTTCCGTATCCACTTCAAGTACAAGGTGCATTCCCCCTTGAAGATCGAGTCCCAAGTTTATCTTTTTATGGGGCCACAAAGATGGTTTTATGGTCGGAAGAATGTAAATAACAGCAACGATAATAACTATAATAACGGAAACAGCCCGCCATGAGAGGTTCTTCAATGATCTTTTCCTTTTCTGAAGGTGCTCCTAAAATAAAATGCGGTCCACTCATCCACGCTTCAGGCGGGAGTGCATCACGCCGAAGGCGGAAAAAACTTGTGCATAAGTGATCGTAAAGAAAGAAAATCAGTTAATTTTTACAAATAAGGATAGCTGTATTAATCAGCTCTTCTTTTTTTTTGGCTCCTGGGACTGTGATGAAGACTGGAGTATCTGGGCGACGTTGCCGCGGGCAATCTTTACACGGACCTTGTCAGCTATTTCAACCGTCATCGTGGTGTCACTTACGGCTGTAATTCGACCGTGAAGACCTCCGCTTGTTATGATGCGGTCTCCCTTGTTAAGACGGTTTATCATTTCACGATGATCTTTAGTTTTTTTCTGCTGGGGCCGAATAAGCAGAAAATAGAATATAACGAACATCAGGACAATCGGGATCAGTGATGAAAATCCTCCTGCCCCCTGGCCTGCGCCACCTCCACCCGTGCCCATTGCATAAGCGATATTTATCAAGATAAATCCTCCTTATATGGTATTTGTCACTTAGTAATTATTTTTGTGCTTTTTATGGCAAAAAAGTATAAAAAATGGCGCTGATATACTGCAATTGATTGCATACGTCAAATATTTATTTCATTATAACAAACCGGGTCCTTAGAATCCGGTCAAAAATCAATGGCGTTAAGTTAAAAAAATACATCGGCGTGCTGGAGGTCTGGAATACAGGAATGATGGTCTATAAAGTCCTCTGGGCCTGATTTTTTTAAGATTAATTTGGCGGTATCCAGAGTGTTTCACCGTCAAATTGAATGCGATTTACGTGTTCGTAATCGATGAGATCCAGAAGTGCAAAAATTTGGTCCATATTATAGATAACCACCTTGCTCAAGGGATGGATCAGTTTAAGATCAACATCTATTTTGCGTTCTTTTATGTTATAAATATTAACCGTACTTTCTGAAAATTTAAGAAGTTTGCCAACACCCGAACTTTGCCCCCCCCTTGCAGGTTCGTCGGCAAGTGGTGACAGGGAGATACCTTTATGAGCAAAATAATCTTTCAGGAAATTAAAATGTATATTCCAGATATTGTCCCCAGGATGAACAACGTGTATTCCGAATGCTTCTGAGTTTTTCATGGAATCCATTTTGTTTGACTTGAGGTCCTTTTCAACAATATCGCCACTTTTAATCCGTATTTTATCCAAAATCTCCTGCATGGAGACCGTTGAATCGCCTATTTTAAAGGATTCATCAGATTTTGTTATAATGTCAACCCCTTTTTCAATTCCATATTCTGCCTTGCGCTTTTGCATAAGCGCTATGAGCGCTTTGTCTTTTTCAATGTTATTGTAATCAATGACGGTCTCTCCTGTTGCAGGCGTATGAACTTTTTCAGGCATGTTTTGAGTAGTTACCTTTGCATTTTTCTTTAACCAGAGACATAAACCGGCAACTGCAACAAGGATAATACAGCTTACTAGAATTCCTATGGATTTGTTTGATATTTCAGAGGGCCTTTTGGGCATGACTTTGATAGAATCCTTGGTGTTTTTGTGTCTGGGCGTCACATAGTTTTGGGTTTCGGCCCGTTCGCCTTACTCCGCAGTTCGTTCGGCAGAAGGGTGGGCTTGTTCGGGTTAGGCTCGTGTTTTACTCTTCACAAATAATCTTACTCATTCCGTGGACTAAAGTGTTGTCTCCTTCGATGGTGATGGAAAGATTGCGCCTTATTTCCAGGTCAAGAATCTCCTTGCGTTTCTTATTCAAAAGATAGTCGGCCACTACCGATGGAATGATCCCTTTTACTTTTGAGATGTTATCTTTTAAGGTTTCAAGACGAAGTTTGCGGAGAAAGTCGAGGACCAGCATCTCAGTGGAAAGTATAAGTCCTTTGCCTCCGCAATGGCTGCAGGATTCAAAACTGCTGAATTCAATTGAGGGCCTGAGCCGCTGTCTTGACATTTCCATGAGTCCGAACATTGAAATCTTTCCGATCTTTGATTTGGCCTTGTCGTATTTTACATTGTTTTTCACGGCCCTAAAAACTTCTAATTTATGCTTGGAATCTCTCATGTCGATAAAATCGATCACGATAAGACCGCCCAAATCTCTGAGTTGCAGCTGACGGGAAATTTCCTCGGCTGCTTCAATATTGGTCTGAAGAGCGGTCTGTTCAATTGATTTTTTTTGAGTGGCCTTTCCTGAATTGACGTCAATGGCAACCAGCGCTTCTGTCTGTGTTATTATAATATACCCCCCGGATTTTAATTTGACACGGCTTTCATATATGGATCCAATCTGTTCTTCCAGCTGGTATTTTGTGAATATGGGCCGATCCATTTTATAGTGTTTGACAATCTTGGTATGTTTTGGGGAAATGATTTTAACAAAGTTTTTAACTTCGTGATATACTGTGACATCATCTATGAGGATTTCGGTCACGTCGGGGGTGAAATAGTCACGTATGGATCTTAAAACAAGGTTTTGCTCCTTGTAAAGCAGTACCGGGGGTTTTGCTTCGGCCACATCTTTTTTGATGTTTTTCCAGAGCCGTAAAAGATATTTTAAATCCCTGGACATGCTCATCTTGGTACAGTTTATTCCGGCGGTTCGGACGATGATGCCGAATCTTTCAGGCAATTTGATATTGTTGATCATATCTTTAAGGCGGCTTCGCTCATCTTCATCTTCTATTTTGCGTGAAATGCCCCGGTTGTTGCTTCCGGGCATAAGCACCAGGTATCTTCCCGGGAGAGATATGTAAGTTGTGAGCATGGCCCCTTTTTTCATGAACGGGTCTTTTATGACCTGTACCAGGAGTTCCTGGCTGCGCCTCACCATTTTTTTTATGGATTTGTCTTTTAAAAGATTGTCCTGAAAATACTCGCTATGGATTTCATGCTTCTGAAGAAATCCATGGCGATCAGCCCCGTAATCTACGAATACGGCTTGGAGGCTCGGCTCAACACGTGAAATAACGGCTTTGTAAATGTTGCCGTGAATAATTTCCCTTGCGGCACTTTCGATATGAAATTCTTCGAGTTTCATATCTTTTACTTTTGCAATCCTGCATTCCTCAGGATCTATGGCATTAATAAGGATCTTACTCATAAAATATGGGTCCTTTTACAACGGGATTGGGCAAAAGGGGGCGTTTTTCAAAGGTCTCACTTTATTAATGAATATGAAATTGTAATATACAAGTCAAACGATTTCTTATCGCTTGCTATTTATATTGCGTTGTGGCATGTGAAATTAATCAAGGTTCAAGGTTCAGGGTTCGGCGTTCAAGGGTTCAGAGGTTCGAGGTTCAACTGTAAAATAGGTAAAATCTTTGATTTTGAGTCCAATGCAAGGTTCATTCGGCCCTTAGTATTCGTCGAGCAAGCTTGCACTAAGATTAAAACCAAAAATATGAAAAAATTGTAAAGCCATTAAACCTGAATGGTGAATTCTGAACCTGTGAACGACTATGGTTATGTGTAACCTAAATCATATAAGCGAGGTAGCGTAGATACAATGGAGGAAAGATACGATCCTAAAACCATAGAATCCAAGTGGCAGAATTTCTGGGAAACATCGAAACTCTTTAAGGTCAAAGAGGACCCCGGCAAGGAAAAATATTATCTTCTCGAAATGTTTCCCTATCCCTCCGGCAATATACACATGGGACATGTGAGGAACTATACCATCGGTGATGTGGTTGCAAGGTACAAAAGAATGCGGGGATTCAATGTTCTTCATCCAATGGGATGGGACGCATTCGGTATGCCGGCGGAAAACGCCGCAATTGCGAACAACAGCCATCCCGCCAAATGGACCTATGAAAATATTGATACCATGCGATTTCAGCTGAAGCGCATCGGTTTTTCCTACGACTGGGACAGGGAAATCGCCACTTGCACGCCTGAATATTACCGGTGGGAACAGTGGCTTTTTTTAAAAATGTACGAAAAGGAAATGGTCTATCGCAAGGAATCTTTTTTGAACTGGTGTGAACACTGCCAGACGGTTCTGGCCAACGAGCAGGTGGAAGCCGGTATGTGCTGGCGTTGTGGTCAGACGGTTCGGCAGAAAAAACTCTGGCAATGGTTTTTCCGTATTACAGATTACGCGGAAGATCTGCTGGAATATTGCGAAAAGCTTCCCGGATGGCCTGAAAAGGTTATCACCATGCAGAAGAACTGGATTGGAAAGAGTGTGGGTGCGGAAATTCAGTTTCCCATAGAGAATACAGATGAGCAGATACCGGTTTTTACCACCCGGCAGGATACGGTTTATGGCGCAACTTTCATGTGCCTTGCTCCAGAGCATCCGCTGGTATTAAATCTGTCGAAAGGGACGCTTCAGGAAGACAAAGTTCGCGAATTCGTCGAACATGTATCCCTGCAGGACCGGTCGAGCAGGGCGGTGGAAAGTTATGAGAAAGAGGGCGTCTTTACCGGCGCTTATTGCCGCAATCCCCTGAGCGGCGCACGGATGCCGATTTATACCGCAAACTTTGCGCTCATGGAGTATGGCACGGGAGCGGTTATGTCCGTTCCGGCTCATGACCAGCGTGATTTCGATTTTGCTCGAAAATACAACCTGGATATCGTGGTAGTCGTAAAACCGCATGATGACGATCTGGATTCCGCCACCATGACCGAAGCATACACCGGTGAAGGTGTGATGGTCAACTCCGGCCGGTTTGACGGAATGGATAATGTCACGGCACTTGACGAAATTGCTTCTTTTCTGGAGCAGGAAAGAATGGGCAAAAAGACGACAAGTTTCAGGTTGAGGGACTGGGGTATTTCAAGGCAGCGATACTGGGGTGCGCCGATTCCCATGATTCATTGCAAAAAATGCGGCGTTGTTCCCGTGCCGGAAAAGGATCTTCCCATTCTGCTCCCGGAGAATGCAGATCTTCTGGAGGGCGGAAGGTCGCCGCTTGGGGCTCTCGATTATTTTGCAAAGGCAACCTGTCCGGTTTGCGGGAGCTCGGACGCCAGAAGAGAGATCGATACAATGGACACCTTCGTGGAATCTTCATGGTATTATGAAAGATACTGCAGCCCGAATTGTGACAGCGGCATGTTTGACAAAACGTCCGTAGATTACTGGATGCCCGTAGATCAATATATAGGCGGCGTTGAGCATGCTATTTTACATTTGCTCTATTCAAGGTATTATACCCGTGTGTTACACGACTTCGGATTGGTAAAATACAAGGAACCTTTTACCCGGCTTTTGACACAGGGGATGGTTTGTAAAGAGACGGTTTCATGTCCGGAACACGGTTTTCTTCTTCCCGAAGAGGTGGAAAACAGTGGCGCAGAACGGCATTGTAAAAAATGTGGCAAGGGGGTTACACTTGGCCGGGTTGAAAAAATGTCCAAGTCGAAAAAAAATGTTATCGATCCGAATATTCTTCTTGAAAAGTACGGTGCGGATACAACGAGACTTTTTTGCCTTTTTGCAGCCCCGCCGGAAAGGGATCTTGAATGGAGCGAGCAGGGTGTTGAAGGTGGGTATCGATTTCTGAATCGTGTCTGGCGCCTTGCTTGGAACTGGATTGATCTAATAAAGGATGCAACTCCCTTTGATGGAAGCCCCGATTTTCTGGAAGGCAGAACCCGTGAAATATTCAAAAAAACCCATGCAACCATATATAAAGTTACAAAAGATATAGAAGACCGGTTCCATTTTAATACTGCAATCAGTGCAATCATGGAACTTGTGAATACCATGTACGGAATCGATCCTGTAAAAAGTGACACGCAAGATACCAGAGTCATGCGATTTGCCATGGAATCTGTTGCGCTCCTTTTGTCGACGATTGTTCCTCATTTTGCCGAAGAGCTCTGGGAGACCCTGGGCTTTGAGTCCAGCGTTTTATTGGCGTCATGGCCGTCATACAGGGAAGGCGCCCTGTTAAAGGATGAACTTTTGATCGTGATTCAGGTAAACGGGAAACTAAGAAGCAGGTTCCATGTTGATGTGAATGCGGACGATGATACCATCAAAGAATTGGCCCTTTCGGACGAGCGTGTTCAAAAATTTATAAATAATAAAACCATTAAGAAAATTATTGTGGTCAAGAATAAACTTGTGAATATCGTGGTATAAATGATGAAATTAACGGGAGAAGGATCGTTGTCTGTTAAAAAGAGATATGCCTGGGTAATCATTTTGTTGGGGTCGCTTCTTTCGGCTTGCGGATACAAATTTACCGGCGGGGGAAATCTTCCATCCGGTATAACGTCGATCAGTATCGAGATGTTTAAAAACCGCACCGCAGAAACCGGGGTGGAGACTATAATTACAAATGATCTCATATATGAGTTTACCCGGCATGAGCAGGTGGTTTTAACCGGAAGTGATAAGGCCGATGCAATTCTTACCGGTGTTGTTCAATCCATAGGTGAAAGAACGATTTCACACAGAGGGGAGTATACCTCCAATGAAAGACGGGTTATACTTAAACTTGATTTGCAATTAAAGGATAAATCCGGCGGGGTAATATGGTCTGCAAAAGATGTTTCAGACAACGAAGCTTACAAAGTATTGCCTAACAAACAAGCCACCGAACGAAATAAAAAGGTTGCGATCCAAAGGCTTTCCAAAAGGCTTTCGGAAACTATTTTCAATAGGTTAACCGCCGATTTTTAAAAGAGCGGCCAATCCATGTCAAGGCCGCTTTTGTTTAGAGCGCTAGGCTTTCCGACGGTTCACCCGTTAGAAATCCGGGTTAGGCCGAGATGCTGTTTACAAGTCTGGAGAGGCGGGAAATTTTTCGAGATGCGGCTTTTCCGTGGATCACACCCTTTTTTGCTGCATTATCGATTGTTGATTTTGCAATATTGAGTTCAGCCAGTGCTGCTTCATTGGATTTTTCGCTAACAGTGAATCGTACGCTCTTGACGATATTCTTTATCCTTGTTTTCGTAGATTTGTTGCGCATGCGCCTTTTTTCGTTCTGGCGCGCACGTTTTATCGCAGATTTATGATTAGCCAACTTTATAAGCTCCTTTCGATCTAATATTATAAATAAAAACATACTAATTACAGATTCACTGAAAATATGTCAAGCTTTATTTTGACTCGGCAATTCGAACTTGGGGGTTTCGCCCCGCCTGCCATTGCAAGGCACGAGCGGGCAGGCCCAATTGGCCTCCGGCCCACAGGGCCTACGCCCCGGAGGGAATAGTGGAGTAATGGATGGTATAAACATGTTGCAATTAAAAAACCTGTATTATCAATAAGTTGTAGAATTCCAGAGACGTCAAATCAACAATGAACCGACCAACAAATCAGCCAATTACTGAAAACCATCGTGTGACAAAAGCTGCGGGTGTTGTTGGATCAGCAACTTTATTGAGCCGCATTTTCGGTTTCATAAGAGATGTTGTAATTGCTTGGTTTTTTGGCGCCGGTCTCGTTTCGGATGCTTTTTTTGTAGCTTTCAGAATTCCCAATCTTTTAAGAAGGCTTTTTGCCGAAGGTTCTTTAAGCGTTGCCTTTATTCCCATTTTTACCGAACACCTTACACAGCGGGGGAAAGAGGATGCCTTTGAAATGGCAAGGTCCGCCATAAGGCTCCTTTCCGTGTTGCTTGTTGCCACCGCTATTGCAGGTATTTTGCTGTCCCCAGTTATCATCCGGGTTATCGCTCCCGGATTTGTCGCCTCACCCGAAAAATATTCACTTACGGTACTTTTAACCCGTATCATGTTTCCGTATGTTTTTTTCATCGGACTTGTTGCACTTTGCATGGGGATACTTAATGTTCTCGGTCATTTCGCCGCACCGGCCCTGGCCCCGGTTTTTTTGAACATTTCTATAATAGGCTCGGTATTCTTAATTGCACCTCACATGGCTGATCCTGTGACCGGGATTGCCATCGGGGTGCTGATCGGAGGATTTTTACAACTGGCACTCCAGGCGCCCTTCCTTATAAAAAAAGGGTTTTATTTCTGGCAAAAAGCAAATATTTACCACCCCGGTCTAAAAAAGGTCGGCCTGCTCATGGTTCCCACCATATTCGGCGCCGCTGTTTATCAGATTAACATCCTGGTGGGGACCCTGCTTGCCTCGCTACTGGCCCAAGGGAGTGTTTCGTATCTTTATTATGCGGACCGACTGGTACAGTTTCCGCTGGGAATATTTGCGATAGCCGCGGCCACTGCTGTTCTGCCGACTCTTTCCAGGCAGGCGGCGGAAAAAGATTTACAGGCTGTCAGGGATACATTTTCATACGCCATGAGAATGGTTTTTTTTATCACCATCCCTTCAATGGTCGGCCTGATCGTTTTAAGGGAACCTATTGTTGCACTGTTATTTAAAAGAGGGGCTTTTGATTCGGAAACCACACGTTTGACTGCATACGCGCTTTTGTATTATAGTGTAGGTCTCTGGGCTTTTTCAGCGGTACGGATTGTTGTTTCCACGTTTTATGCATTACAGGACACAAAAACGCCGGTACGAATGGCTATAGTATCGGTTTGCGCCAATATCATACTCGGAGTCATTCTTATGGGACCCATGGGACACGGTGGGCTTGCGCTCTCAACGTCCCTTGCTTCAATGTTGAACCTGGGACTTCTTGTTCGGGCCTTGAGGACAAAACTCGGTGCGCTGGGCTTGAAGAGTATTACCGAGTCCGCCTGTAAAACAATGATTTGTTCAGGGATTATGGGGGCTGTTGTCTGGGCCACTGCGCTATTGATTATTCCCTCTGAAGACGGGACATTATACGGCCTTTTCTTCGGGCTCATGGGAAGTATCGTGACCGGGTTGATTCTCTATGGTTCTTTTTCCTTATTGCTTAAGAGCGCGGAACTAAGAAATGTTCTGGCATTAGCCGGGAAGGGGAAAGATAAAAAGTGATTTCAAAGAAAAACATTCTGCTTGCTGCTGCAATAGTGGTAATGTTTTTGTTGCTAATGTTTATTTTATTCGGTGATAATGGTCTTGCTGATTTAAACCGGCTGAAAGCGGAAAGAGACGGTCTGTCAAAAAAAAATGCTGAACTGATCCAGCAAAACCTTTTCTTATGTCGCGAAATAGAAAGATTAAAGACTGATCCCGAATATGTGGAGAATCTGGCCCGGAAGGAACTTGGCGTGATTGGTAAAGACGAGGTTGTGATCAAGGTAAAGAAAGGTAAAACAGCTAACTAGTGTCCATCCATAAATTGATGAAAGATGACGTATTCTATACCCGGACAATGGCAAAAGTCTATGCCGGCCAGGGCAATTTGGGTAAAGCGGCAGAAATCTATAACTACCTATTGAAAAAAGACCCGGGTCGCCAGGATCTTATTGATGCGCTTTCCGAAATTGAGAGCAAGGGCTTTGATAAAGATCGAGAGAATCTTTTCTTTCTGTTCAGTGAATGGATCGATCTTTTGCTAAAGTATAACGGCATGCAAAAGCTTAATAAATTAAAAAGTTATATCGATGGCGAGAAATGAAACGTATAATCAATAATAAAAATATCGTACTGGGTGTATCCGGAGGGATTGCCGCATACAAGAGCGTGGAGCTTTTAAGGATCCTTATCAAGGAGGAGGCGAACGTCAGGGTCATTATGACTAAAAACGCCTCAGAGTTTGTGAAGCCTCTAACTTTTTGGGCCTTATCGCGTCAACCGGTGTGTACCGGTCTCTTTGAAACGGTGGATGACGCTTCCATCAGGCATATCGATTGGGCGAACCAAGCGGATGCGGTGATTATTGCACCGGCAACGGCAAATATTATCGGCAAGATCGCCCACGGTATTGCCGATGATGCGCTGAGCACTTTCATTCTGGCGGTAACATGCCCGGTGATCATCTGCCCTGCCATGAACACGAATATGTTTGAAGCAAAAGCGGTTCGGAGGAATCTTGAGAGGCTCAAATCCGATGGGCACTTTGTCATAGAACCGGAATCAGGGGAGCTTGCTTGCGGCACTACCGGACCCGGCCGCCTTCCTGAACCCGAAGATATACTTGACAGGCTGTTGTTCTATCTTTCGCCCAAAGATATGAAAGGTAAAAGGATACTGGTAACCGCCGGCCCGACCCGCGAATTTATCGATCCGGTTCGGTTCATCAGCAATCCTTCTTCCGGCAAGATGGGCTTTGCGGTTGCAAGGGCTGCGGAACAAAGGGGAGGCGATATTGTTTTGATAACCGGCCCCACAAGTCTTCCCGATCCAAATAACGTGACGGTTGTCAGGGTCGACACGGCCCGGGACATGGCTCTTGCCGTATTTGACCACATGAAAAATTCTGAAATAATTATTAAGACAGCAGCGGTTTCTGATTATCGCCCAAAGGAGCCGTGCGGACAGAAGATCAAAAAAGGAAAGGATGAACTCATTTTGTCACTGGAAAAAACCCAGGATATTTTGAAAGAGGTTGGGAGGAGAAAAAAAGACCGCATACTCGTTGGGTTTGCTGCGGAAACGGAAAACCTTGAAGCGTATGCCGAAAAAAAACTGGTTGAAAAAAATCTTGATATTATTGTGGGAAATCTCGTGGGGCGTCCCGATTCGGGTTTTGGTGTTGACACCAATACGGTGACCCTGTTTTATAGAGACGGCACAAAAGAAGCTATTCCTGAAATGCAAAAAGATGATGTCGCCCATATTCTTCTGGATCGAATAATAAGGATAGGTAGCCACAAACAAAAACCTGCTGATACAAATGTCTTATAAAAACGATTTTGATACGGCCATAGAAGAACTCTGCGAAACCTTCCGATTTCTATCCCAAACCGGTTGTCGTGGTTTTAACTGTTCAAAGGAAAGCCTTAAAATAATGGAATGTTGGGGGCATAAACAGGCACGTTCACTGGAAACCCTGGAGGCGATTCGAATCGATCTGGGTGAATGTCGCCGCTGCCGGCTTTCGGAAAGCCGAAAAAATATTGTTTTTGGTGCCGGTGATCCTCATGCAAGACTGGTATTTGTGGGTGAAGGTCCGGGCTATGATGAGGATCAAAAAGGGGAACCTTTTATCGGGGCTGCCGGCCGTCTTCTTACAAAGATAATAGAGGCCATAAAGTATACCCGCGAGCAGGTTTATATATGTAATATCATAAAGTGTCGCCCGCCGGGGAACAGAAATCCCCTGCCGGACGAAATAGAGGTATGTTTGCCTTTTTTAAAGCGTCAGCTTGCGGCCATAAAGCCGGATGTTATATGTGCCCTGGGGGCATTTGCCGCACAGGCACTGCTTGAAACAACCATGCCTATTTCAAAACTCAAAGGGCATTTTCATGATTACAACGGGATACGGGTTTTGCCCACATATCATCCGGCCTATCTTCTTCGCAACCCCGGCAAAAAGCGTGATGTCTGGGAAGATATGAAAAAATTGATGAAGGCATTGGATACTTAGGCGCTTATTTGTAAATTTTATAGTTTAATTATTTCAGTATGTTATAAAACTTTGAATATGAAATATATACATATTATATTAGCACTGTCGCTGTTATTATTCTGCTGTCCCGGAAACGGTTCCACAGCAGTAAATGAGGTCTATATTATCCGGATGTCGGGTCCCATCAGTCCGCCGGCAGCTGATTTTTTGAAAAAAGGGATTACCAGAGCTTCGAAGGAAAGCGTTTCATGTATTATCATCGAGCTTGACACGCCGGGTGGTCTTGCCGACTCCATGCGTGAAATTGTAATGGCAATTTTTGCAAGCAAGGTCCCGGTTGTGATTTATGTGGCCCCGAGCGGGGCCAGGGCTGCTTCCGCAGGCGTAATGATCACGATGGCGGCAGACATTGCAGCCATGGCGCCGGGAACAAACATCGGTGCTGCGCATCCGGTGGGGGCCGGCGGCAAGGAAATCAGCGGCGCTATGTCCGAAAAGGTGATAAATGACATGGCGGCCTATGCAAGGAGTATCGCCAAAAAAAAGGGAAGAAATGCCGATTGGGTTGAAAAGGCTGTCCGGAAAAGCATTTCCGTGACGGAAACCGAGGCCCTAAAAGCAAATGTCATAGATATTGTGGCAAAAGACATAGATGATCTGATCCATCAGATCAACGGTCGCAAAATCCAAGACAAAGGGGTTTTAAAACTCGAAAATGTCAAAAAGATTTTACTGAAAGAGGATTTAAGGACTAAAATTTTAAAGACCATCAGCAATCCTAATATTGCGTATATTCTTATGATGATCGGCCTTGCCGGTCTTTATTTTGAATTGTCACACCCCGGCGCTGTTCTTCCCGGGGTTGTCGGCGGGATTTCCATTATTCTGGCGTTCTTTGCATTTCAGACCATACCGGTTAACTATGCAGGATTTCTCCTTATCGTTCTTGCCCTTATTTTTTTTATTATGGAGATGAAGATTGCCAGTTACGGGCTTTTGAGTATAGCGGGCATTACTTCGCTTTTGCTCGGCTCTATTATGTTATTTGAAAACAGCGGCGCCGGTATGAGACTGTCATGGGAAGTGCTCATACCGACCATTGTTCTGGTTTCAGGCTTTTTTGTGGTTATTTCAGGCCTTGTTTTTAAATCACATCTGTATAAACCGAGAACAGGTGCACGAGGCCTGATCGGGGAAATAGGAGTGGTAAGAGAAGCTCTCATGCCTGAAGGCAAGGTGTTTGTGCACGGAGAACTGTGGAAAGCAACCTCAAAAGATCCAATCCAAACCGGTGCCAGGGTCCGGGTTGTAAAGGTCGTTAATCTTGTTCTTGAAGTGGAACCGGTTGAAAGGAGCATATAATGTATACGGTAATCGCCATAATTATACTGACTGTTTTTTTTCTGTCTGCGGCCATACGCATTTTAAACGAGTATGAACGAGGGGTTATATTCAGGCTTGGGAGGGTGATAAAGGCAAAAGGTCCCGGGCTGATCATCCTTATCCCGATTGTTGACAAAATGGTAAAGGTAAGTATGCGTCTTGTGGTCATGGATGTTGATCCCCAGGACGTTATCACCAAGGACAATGTTTCCGTAAAGGTAAATGCCGTTATCTATTTTAGGGTCATTGAACCCATAAAAGCGGTTATCGAAGTGGAAGAATACAATTATGCAATGTCACAGCTGGCACAGACAACGTTACGGAGCGTATGCGGTCAGGCAGAACTAGATGAACTGTTATCTGCAAGGGAAAAGATTAATTCTGAGCTTCAGGAAATTCTGGATATGCATACGGACCCGTGGGGTATAAAGGTCACGACGGTGGAGCTCAAGCATATCGATTTGCCCCAGGAGATGCAGCGGTCCATGGCCAAGCAGGCCGAGGCGGAGAGGGAACGACGTGCCAAAATAATCAATGCAGACGGTGAATTCCAGGCCGCAAACAAGCTGGCTGAGGCTGCTGAAATTATTAGTGAACATCCCATTGCTCTACAGCTTAGATATCTCCAGACCATGCAGGAGATGTCTGCCGAGCAAAATACAACCACAATCTTTCCGTTCCCTATTGATCTTTTCAGGCCGTTCTTTGAGCTTATGGATAAAGAGAAAAAAGGTAAGGGAGAATAACGGTCATCTATTTATTGACATAATATGTAAAAATTGTTTATAAGTCACTTTTTTAGCGGGGGTTTGCAGCCTCCGCTTGTGCTTTATAAACAAAGGAAAAGAAGAAGTATTAATTTAGCCCTTTGAGAAAATTTATCGCATTCAGACAATCCGGTTTTTAACGTCTCAGACAGTGACCCGCCAAAAACCGGATCAACTGAATGCTGCGTTGACCTAATTGTTTAAAAAAGCTAAAATGATACAAGAAAAGGAGATCTACAGAATATGGGTGGAAAGAAAAAAGAGGCAAAAGAAAAACCGCTGGAGAAAATGACGGCCAAGGAATTGAGGGAGGTTGGCAAACAACTACCTGAGATAACAGGTGTATATGGAATGAACAAGGCTGAACTTATCAGCGCAATAAAAAAGGCGAGAGGAATAACAGAAGATTTAGCAAAAAAGACTGATTCCTCGGTCCGGGAAATTAAAAAAAAGATTAAAACGCTGAAGGCGGATCGAGAAGCAACCATTAAAAATGATGATCGTAAAATGGCAAAAATTTACAGGCGCCGGATCACCAAACTGAAGAAAAAGACACGCAGAGCCGCTTAATTTTGATG
>MAXL01000203.1 GCA_001751005.1 Desulfobacterales bacterium S5133MH16 | reverse complement strand
TTTTTCTTTTACACAGAACTTGCCGAAGTTAGAGATCAGAACATCCTCACCGGATGCCAGTGTGCTTTTGATAATCTCAAGAAGAGTTTCTACAATTTGTAATGATCTGTTCTTGGAAAAACCGGTCTGATTATGGATTGATTCTACGATCTGAGCTTTAGTTAAGGCCATGGCAGTGCCCCCTTTCTATAAAATCCAAGATAAAACTGCTGTTCCAAGGATTAACGTAACAATCCCAAACAACCTGTATGTTTGATCTGATGCTGAGTTGAGATACCAATCAATAAGTTCATCATACAAATTTTTAGGAATAAAAAATATAATCCCCCCTTCGATGACAGCCATGAATCCAATTAATCTTATTAACCACGAGTGATGGCTTGCAGTTGCAGAAACCACAAGCAGAATTCCCATTATAGCTTCAAAGGCTGAGAGAATTTTTCGATCAATTTTGTTGAATATATTTCTCAACACGTTTCTGGATTCATTGGTATAAAGAATAGTGCAACATCCAATTGTGACACAGAACAAGCTTATTGCATAAAGAAACCATTTCATAATTGAAGTCCTTAAAAGTCAAATAGTTGTCGTGAAAAGCCATTATTGCGGAAAGTGATCTGTATATTCACAAACACCACAGCAATTGTCAAGATTTGAACTGACAAAGTGTATCGTTTTTTGAATATTCTTGACAAGTTATTTTGAATTTGGGAAAGAAACGGATGATTTCTATATAGTTGCATCAACCTTTAATAAAGGAGCATATGTGATGGATACAATGACCCCGTTTCTCATATAGAGAGGCGGGGTTTTTTAGTTTTTAGACCCCGGTTAAATAAAGAACAAAAGATTTAACTGGGCAAGCAGGATGAACACGATGTCCAGGATTGTTTTTACCAAGCAAATCTAATGGTTAACGAGAAACTTATAAACTTATGTACGTCCCATAGAATGCACGGATTTTTGGATCAGAAAACGGTTTGAATACGAGGGGCACTTAAATGACAACGTTGGTACCGATTGAACTCATTGCGAGCAAAATTTACCTGATACGCGGTATTAAGGTGATGCTGGACAGGGATTTGGCTGAACTCTACGGGGCGGAAACTAGAGTTCTGAATCAAGCGGTTAGCCGGAATATAGAGCGATTCCCTGAAGATTTCATGCTTTCTTTGACCCGCGAAGAGATCTTGGGGATATCACAAATTGTGATATCCTCTGAAATTAAATTTTCTAAGAGCGTGCGTTGCTTTACCGAACAGGGCGTTGCCATGCTCTCTAGTGTTTTGCGTAGCAAGCGCGCTGTTCAGGTTAACATCCAAATAATGCGAGCTTTTACCCAGCTTCGGAAGATGCTGTCAACTCATGAAGATTTAAAGAGAAAAATCGAGTCCATGGAGAAAAAATACGACGAACAATTTCAGATCGTATTTGAAGCCATAAAGCAGTTGATAGAAACAGATGAAAAGCCCAAGAAAAAGATCGGATTCACAGTAAAAGAGAAACAAAAAGCTTACCTTAAAAGAGCTAAAAAGAAGAAGCCATCAACGGATGGTTCATTTACACCAAAGGCGAAAAAAATATGGGAAGCCATAGCCGGCGATATTCAGATCAAAATTTTGAATAACGTCTGGTGTGTTCATTGCAGAAAGGGGTCTTCCATCGGCAACCTGACCGGAAAGATCGAGTCCGGGATGCTGGTGTTGCGTGGCACTTGCACAAAATGCGGCGGCGATGTGGCACGGGTTATCGAAAATGAATGAAATTGACGAATGTGTTTGTCGAAGTGAAACGGAGATCCCGATCCTTTGACACCAGAAGAGTATAAATCTCTAAGATTCCAATTTGGAATCTTTAAGAAAGGCCAGTATTCTAAATATTTGTGCTTTGCTTTTACCGAGCAAGGGGTGGCTAATTAAACAATCTGTGTTCATATGCGTCCATTTGTGGTGCCAAAAGCTCATTTTAGATTTTTATGCCTAAAACAGAAAAACAAATTCGTTGGGAAATTTTTCGTGCGTTGCTTCCTTATTATGGGAAAATTGTTACGCCTGATCTTGCGGAAGACTTCTGATTTTGTTTTGGGTATCCAAAGGATTCATCCTTTAATTGAGGGTATATATAAGCCCAAGTGGAGTAACCATGCGCTTAGCATCGCCAGTATGAAAGTAAGCCCATATGCAGATAAGCTGACATATCTTCCTGATGGGCGCTGGACAATCAAGTATTCTGCAAAAAAAGGTGGACCTGATATTGCTGTTAATCAAAGTTTGTTTAACTGCCTAAAAGATAAAGAGCCGGTTATCGTTTTAGAGCAGCTTTCAAGCAAAACCAGTAAACAGGGCACACGATATCGTCTCATGGGCTTGGGCTTAATTGATAGCTATGATCCTGCGAGTGATATTTTCAGAATTCAGCATGTAGATTTTGCAACTTTAGAGCAAGTCAGCAATGGTGCTAATGAAGACATAATTATACAATCTGCCTTACGGTCATTCACATTAGAAGAGTTTAATCCATTTGTTTCAGAAGAAAAGGCAATTTATCAAATAGCGAGCCAAAAACGCGATCAAGCGTTTAAGGATGTTGTTTTAGATCAGTATGGTTTTAAATG
>MAXL01000202.1 GCA_001751005.1 Desulfobacterales bacterium S5133MH16 | reverse complement strand
TTTGATTATGTGGCCCTAAAACTCTGGCCGGAACCTGTGGTTGCCGTCCTGGACGTTGTTTTTCTTGTTGTCATCACCGCAGCGCTTCACCTTGACGGCCTGGGCGATACCGCCGACGGCCTGCTGGGACACCATAGCAGAGAAAAGGCGCTAACCATAATGAAAGACAGTCGTATCGGCGTCATGGGGCTGGTCGCAATCGTTTGTGGATTGGCTGTCAAATGGGGGGGGATTCTGCATCTTGAAGCGAACCGGGCACTTTTGATTGCTCTTATTCCCGCCTACGCCAGGAGCGGTATGATGTTCGGCATACGCTTTTTAGCGTACGGAAGACCGGACGGCGGCACCGGACAAGATTGTTTTGAAGAACCGTTGAAGCCTTATGCGTTCTGCGGTTTGCTTATTCCAGTGGCATTTTCATGTTTTTTAGGATGGCGGGGAATCTGGTTAAACATTTGCTTTATACTTATAACTTCAACCCTCCTTTTTTACTATAATAAACGGGTGGGGTGTATTACCGGCGACATGCTGGGCACAATGACCGAAGTTACTGAATCGATGCTTTTTTTACTGGTTTCAATGGGGAGTCATTAATGCTGAAAGGACACGGTGGAAATATTTATGACCTTGCTCAACGACTTGGCTGCCATCCGTCTGAAATTTTGGACATGAGCAGCAATATGAACCCATTGGGCCCCCCTCCGGACCTGGTTACCTTTTTGCAGGAAAATATCAAAACCATAGCCTTACTACCGGAAGTCGACGCTAATACTATTGTGAATGTGTTTGCCGGACGATACAATATCGATCCTGAACAGGTTATTGCCGGGAACGGAACCACACAGTTTATCTATTCAATACCCCGTGTCCTTGAGACAAAAAGGGCGCTGATTTTCGGACCCACATATGCCGATTATGCAGATGCATGCGCCATGCACCATATTCCTTATGATAACTTTACAGCAGAAGAACCTGCCGATTTCGAGCATGATATTAAGGCAGCATCACAACAGATCCAAGGCCATGATACGATTTTCATCTGCAATCCCAACAATCCCACAGGCAATATCATTCCGGCCGCCGACCTTGAACAGCTTTGCAAGTCCCATGCAGATGTAAATTTTGTTATCGATGAATCATATCTGATGTTTGTGGACGGATCCAACAAGCAGAGCATGATAAGGTCAACGCTCCCCAATGTAATGGTTTTGAATTCAATGTCTAAATTTTTCAGGATTCCGGGTTTAAGGATCGGGTTTTTGATATCCTCCCCCGTAATTATTAAAAAATTCAAAACATACTTACTTCCCTGGAGTGTTAACAGCCTGGCCCAAATTGCGGTGCAGTATCTGATGAAACAAACGGTCGAAGTGCAAACGTTTATCGAGAATACGGTAAAGTTTATTGCTCAGGAAAAAGACATCCTGTTTAAAACCTTCAAAAATACATCCTTCATAAAACTTTTCCCGAGCACCACTTGTTTTATCCTTGCAAGGCTTTACGGAAACCTGACCGCTGACAGCCTCGGCAACCATCTGGCACACGATCGGATCCTCATTAGAAACTGCGCAAATTTCAGTGGTCTTTCCGATCGCTTTATCCGATTTTCTTTGAAAACAAGTGAAATTAACCGCATGTTTGCGAAAAAACTATTGGCCCGGATTTCTCAGGAAGAATCAGCTGGAAAAGATGAACATCGAACATCGAACGTCCAACATCGAATGATGAATGAAAAAGCTAATGTGAAACAGAGAATGATGATTGAGGAAAAAGATGAGGGAGTTAGGTAGACTCAAAGATGGTCACAACTTATCCAGTGTTTAACACTAAAAAAATTTGAGGAGCGGAGCGACATCATTATTCGATGTTCGATGTTCATCTTTTTAATTCGATGTTGGACGTTCATCTTTTAATATGTTCGACGTTCATCTTTCAGGGTGTTAAATCTTAAATATTTATCTCTGACATGGAACTATCTACTGCAGGGTATATCATACCCGCTGCATTTATACTTGATCTTATTTTAGGTGATCCAACACTCTTACCCCATCCCATTCGGTGGTTAGGCCGGATCATAACAGCCGGTGAACCGTTTTTCAGGAATCTGAGGGTAAAGCTTTCTATCTCCGGCGCCCTTTTTGCAATATCCCTTATCGCAGGAACCTGGACCCTGACCTTTGTCCTGATAAAAACCGCCCAATGCATACATCCCCTGGTCAAGGCCGGTGCTGAGATTCTGATAATCTATTATTGCATTTCAGTCCGTTCTCTGGAAAGTTCGGCCATGGCGGTTTTCAGAGCCCTCACCCAAACCCGACTTCATGATGCGAAAGCAAAGGTTGCCCTTATTGTGGGCAGGGATGTTGAAAACCTTAACCCGGATGAAATTTCCCGTGCTACGGTGGAAACCGTGGGTGAGAATTTAGTGGATGGCGTCATATCCCCCCTTTTCTATGCTGCGATTGGTGGCGCCCCGTTAGCAATGGCTTATAAAATGATAAACACACTCGATTCCATGATCGGGTATAAAAATGACAAATACCGGGATTTCGGAAAAGTTGCCGCCAGAATCGATGATATTGCCAATTTTATACCGGCCCGTTTCTCTGTCCCCGTCATATCACTTGCAGCCCAAATAATTGACGGTAAAGGAGCACGTACATTTCAAACGGCCCTGACTGAAGGGGCCAACCATACGAGCCCGAATGCCGGGTATTCGGAAGCAGCTTTTGCAGGCACGCTCGGAGTTCGGCTCGGCGGCCCCAATTATTATCACGGACGTCTTGTGTCCAAGCCTTATTTGGGAATACCCTTCAACCAAATCAACCGGAATCATATTAAAAAGGCATGCGATCTGATGATGCTTTCGGCGCTGATATGGATGTGCGTGTTGGTGATCACACTGTATTTTTTATCAATTTGGACAAGTTAGCCAATGTACCCTCCCCTTCCCAAGTCATACAAAGGTTTATATCCATTCAAACTCGGTACCACATCTTACATATATCCGGCCGGCTATACACAGAACGTAAAAATGCTTGCCCCATATGTGGATGAAATCGAACTTCTGCTCTTTGAAAGTGCTCCGGACAGTCTGCCGTCAAATCATGAGATAAAAAAACTCTTATCGTTGTCAAAGGAGTTTGATCTTACCTATAATGTACATCTGCCCACCGACATATCCTTGAGTGATCCCGAGCCGTCAATCCGGAATGCCGCCATGGAAACCCTGAAAAAAGTCATGGACCTTACTTCTTCACTCTGTCCATCTACTTACACCCTGCATCTTTCATATGATGAAAAGGGATTCGATTCCGAACGTATAAAAAAGTGGCAGGACCGTCTTTACCACAGCGCAGGGCGTTTCATCGCTACCGGGGTAAACTCTGAAATGATTTCAATTGAAACCCTGACATATCCTATGGAATGGGTGGAAAATATTTTGAACGACTTTAACCTATCGGTCTGTATCGATCTTGGCCATCTGATGGTATATGGGTTCGACATGGAAACGGTGTTCAACAGGTATTGCCACCGAACCTCGATCATCCATCTTCACGGCGTTGAAAACCATAAAGATCATTTATCATTGGATAG
>MAXL01000201.1 GCA_001751005.1 Desulfobacterales bacterium S5133MH16 | reverse complement strand
GGGCTCAGTGAGGAAGGGCGTTTGTGGCAAGGGTTCGTAAATGAGGCGGGAGGCGCATATTTTGGAGCGATATGCGCTTTTTCGTACATTCTAATCTATTAGCAGAACCGTCACACCATCTGTGAGTCTCTCCAAATGCCATTTCCAAGGCGGTCAAAAGAATAATGAAAGAATAATTCAATATGGGATGTCCACTCTTTCTCTTTCTTCGGACTTTGATTAAAACTGTAAAACTGAAGGGCGTCCCGTCTCCACACCTTCATAAAATTGCGCAAAGTTTTTTTAAAGGCGATCAAACCAAAACGATTACCGCGGCCCGCAAGGCCATCTATAAAAACCTTGCAAATACCGGAAGTTGGGGTTTAGCTGCACTTAGCAAGCTACCGAATTCAGGAATTGATTTTGAGAAGCTGTCTGAATCCGAACGCCGGAGAATCAATACGCTCCCAGCCATGATCTATCATGGGGTTAAAACAGAAGAAGCCGTGCTGATGCGGATGAACTCGGCACCACGGAGTGTGGCGGAAAGATTGGGCGAGGAATTGATAACAAGCACCGGGAAGAGTGGTGGGGAAACTTCTGTTAACGAGGTGCGTGATTTTTTGAAAGGAATGGAGGCGGCTGACTGGGCTCGGGTTCGTCCTAAAAAAGCAGCCCTCTCTGGAGGAGACTATAAACGAGTGTGGGAATTGTTGTCGGGTGAGCGGAGATAATCTATTATCAGAATACTCAAGGGAAGGTAGTAAAAAATTAAAAGGACAAGATATTTCGCTGGCTCCATAAGATGTTTTAGAACCAACATCCCCATTGCACATAGGATGAAGAGAATTACGCACTAATGGTTAATAAATTAATTATTCAAAACCCGAAACGTGATAATTCAGCCCGTTCCGGTCGGGCCAGCTGGTATCCATATTATGCGGGATTCTCACCGAAATTCGCACACTCCATTCTCGAATCGTCAGGTTTGCCAAGAGGCGCCTGTATTGTAGATTCCTGGAATGGAAGTGGCACAACTACAACATCCTCTACCGGTTTAGGATACCGAACATATGGCTATGACCTTAATCCGGCAATGGTAGTTATTGCAAAAGCTCGTCTACTAAATAGAAGGGAAAAATCAAGCCTTTGGCCAATAGCTGAAGATATTTTACGTAAATCAGCTTGTATAGAATCGACATTTACGATATCAAGAGATCCTCTTAACACCTGGTTTATTCCTAGCAGTACGGCAGCTATAAGAAACCTCGAAAAAAACATTCAAATTCTTCTTATAGATAGTTCCAAATTCAATCTATTAGCAAACCGTGATAATATTAACTCGCTTTCGGACTTGGCTGCATTCTTCTATACGGCCCTGTTTCGTACTGTTCGAACTATTATTAAAAAGTTTTTTACATCTAATCCGACCTGGGTGAAAAAGCCTAAAAACAAGGCTGCTCGGCTTCGTACCGGCAGGGAGACCATCTTTACTATTTTTTCGGCAGAAGTACGTCTGATGATAGATGCTATAGAAGATGAACCGCTTGTTCAACAAAACCTCGACGGCGATGCGCACATAGGTATTGCTTCCTCCGACTTTTTGCCTCACCAAGATAATTCCGTCGATTTAATCCTGTCATCACCGCCATATTGCACTCGTATTGATTATGCTGTCGCAACCATGACGGAGCTTGCCGTGCTTGGCTATACACTTGATGGCAGCTTTAGGGAACTGCGTAAAAAGCTTATCGGCACCTCCACAGTGCCCAAAACCATACCAACGCCTCCACCTGACTGGGGAGCGACATGCAATATGTTTCTTGAGCAACTCGCATCGCACAGATCTAAGGCGTCGAAATCTTATTATTATAAAAACCATGTGCAATATTTTGATGCGATTTATCGTTCACTGAAGGAACTTCACAGGGTGTTGATCCCCGGGGGCTTATGCGCACTTGTTGTCCAGGACTCTTATTATAAAGATATTCACAACAACCTGCCCCGCATGTTTATCGAAATGGCAAGCGCCAATGGTTTGAGTTTAGGGCGTAAGACAGATTTCGGCATGACAAGGACGATGGCAGGCATCAATCCAACTATTAAAAAATATCGAAAAGTATTCAATGCTACGGAAAGCGTCCTTTGTTTCATAAATAATTAATTGAGAGGATCTCGGCAATGGCGACCAATAAACAGGGTGAAGAAATAGTCGATCTGATAACTGCTATAGATAGCAGACTAAAACAGGTTCATACGCAAAGCCTTGATATTTCGTTCAATGAATTGCTGGATATGTATAAGAGTAATGAGCTGGATATCAGCCCTGATTATCAAAGGCTTTTTCAATGGTCCGAAGGGGCACGGTCTCGCTTTATTGAATCTTTGTTGTTGGAAATGCCTGTTCCTCCTATCTATGTAATTGAAGAGGAGAGCGGCAAATACCTCTTGATTGACGGCCTTCAACGTATTTCATCATACTTGCATTTGCGGGGCGAATTAGAGGCTCATCACCTCGAACCTGAGGTACATCTTGGGGAAAAATTAGTATTGACAGATTGTGATATCGTCAAAGAGTTAGATGGGAAAACCTTTGACGATTTGGGGACTGCTTTACAAATTCGGGTAAAACGCGCCTTTGTCAGAGTTGAAGTGGTCCGTAAAGGCAGCGATCCTCAGTTCAAATATCACATGTTTAAACGCCTGAACACCGGGGGACAACTCTTAACAGAGCAACAGCTTCGCAATTGCACAATTCGCCTGCTAGATCCCACATTCAATGATTTTATTATTGAACTGAGCAAAGATGAAATGTTTAAACGATGCACCGAGATACTAACGCAACAACACACATTAACAGCATTTGACCAGGAGTTGGTTCTTCGTTTTTTTGCCTTTAAAAACTGGAGGGTTCGTTTCAAGCACGATGTTGCGGATTTTTTGACTGAATACATGGAAACCGTTGCCGATCCTAACATTGATTGTCCTTTCGATTATGAACAGGAGAGAGCCGTTTTCCTAAAAACGTTTACTCTCCTTGATCAAACATTGGGGGAATATGCCTTTGCACGTGCAAACAAGACGCGTGACAAAATGACAAAGGGGTTCAGTGTATACCATTATGAAGCTTTTACTGTTGGGCTGCAGCAAGCCCTTAACAGGCTTTCATCCGACGATCCCCAAAAACTAAATCAGTTGAAGCAGGTGCTTGAAGGCATAAAATTCGATGAAGAGTTCATTCGCATCACAACAGGCGGTGGTAAAAACTCACCGGGGCCTTTGCAAGAACGTATTGGTTTTGTTGAAGATCGAGTGAAAGGGATATTATGAATATCGCACAACTCTGGGCGGAACTTGAAAACGATCAAGCTTGGCGACAGGGGGAAATTCGATTTTTCCACAATCAATCCGCCAAGCTTGAATCCGAAACAGAGCAAAATCAATTCAGAAGACCGTTAATACTGTTGCTTTACGCACATTTTGAGGGGTTTTGCAAATTCGCTTTATCCCTGTATGTTAAAACTATAAACGATGAGGGGATCAAGTGTAGCGATGCTGACTATGCAATTGCCGCAGCATCGCTTGCCGACCTTTTTCGCGCATTACGGAATCCTGAAAAGAAATGCGATGATTTTCGTCGAACACTTCCGAACGACACCGAGTTGCACCGATTCGCCAGAGACCGTGAATTTATTGAACGAATCAGCCTCTTTGATAAGCGAACCGTGAATATTCCCGATCATGTTGTTGATACCGAATCCAATCTTAAACCAGTAGTGCTTCGCAAAAACCTTTACCGGTTGGGTTT
>MAXL01000200.1 GCA_001751005.1 Desulfobacterales bacterium S5133MH16 | reverse complement strand
TTTGGGATTTGTTATTTGGAATTTCAATATGTCAATGAACTTTCAATAAAGCAAATCCCCTCTGGGGATAACCAAAGCCTGGTCCTTTGAGCCAGGATTCTTTACTTGTCAATCCTTAATCGTTAAGCGGCAGCCGGCTCGGCAGCAGCTTCGGGCACAGCCTCGGGAGCAGGTTCGGGACCTTTTTTGGCATTTTTTACAATCAGATAGAAACCGACCGCTCCAAGAAAACTGTAAACCAGAATAAATGCGATTAAAGATATCAGCACCTGAGAACTCGCAACCGGAGATGCTGCATCCGAAGTCTTCATCAGTCCATACACGATCCAGGGCTGGCGGCCGACTTCGGCCAGGACCCATCCCAGTTCAATGGCGATGTACGGCAATGGGATTGACCAGAGCATGATCTTCAAATAGCCTGGACTTTCAACCAGACGGTTTCTTTTAAACCATCCTATAATGGTTAAAAGGGGAAAGAGGGTTCCCAATGCAACCATGGTTCTGAAAGAAAAGAAGGAAAGTAATACAGGGGGCCTTTCATCTTTTGGAAAATCCTTGAGTCCCCTTACTTCCGCATTAAAATCATGACGAGTGAGAAAGCTCAGAAGTCCGGGTATGGAACCGATTTCAACGCTATTTCTTTCATTTTTCTCATCAGGAACGGCAAAGAGGTGAAGAGGGGCTCGGGTGGTTGTTTCCCAGTGCGCCTCCAGGGCGGCAAGCTTGGCAGGCTGGGTTTCGGTTACATGGACCCCATGCATATCCCCTGTTATAGCAGTGAAAATTGAAAAGATCAGCCCGAATACAAGGGCAATCCGGAATGACTTTGTAAAAAAATCGATGTGCTGTTTTTTCAAAAGATGATATGCACTGATACCCATGACAAAGAAGGCGCTTAAAATATAGGCCGCCGGTACTGTATGAAAAAACTCAAGGATGGCAAACTTGTTGAAAACAACCGCGGCAAAATCGACAAGCTCGGCCCTGCCGTTCCTGATAGTAAAACCGACAGGATGCTGCATCCAGCCGTTTGCCATAAGAATCCATGCAGCAGACATGGTTCCTGCACCCGCAATAAGCCACATGACAATGGCATGTGCCTTTTTTGATATTTTGTTCCACCCGAAAATCCAGACACCGATGAGAGTCGATTCCAGAAAAAAGGCCGCAGTTGCTTCTATGGCAAGAAGCGAACCGAAAATATCACCCACAAAGGCTGAATACCGGGACCAGTTTGTTCCGAATTGAAATTCGAGTGTAATACCGGTGACAACCCCAACAGCAAAGTTGATCAAAAACAGCTTGCCCCAAAATTTCGTCATTCTAAGATACGTTTCATCTCCTGTCTTGACATATTTTGTCTCCATAAAAGCCACTAGTACAGAAAGACCCAGTGTCAGAGGGACAAACAAAAAATGAAACATGGTGGCGGTTGCAAACTGTAGCCGTGAAAGAAGCACTACATCCATTAGCGCCTCCTTTATGCTTTTCCTTCCAATTTATACTGTGTAAAGTCTATTTCTTGATTGCCTTACCTATTTTTCTGCCGAGCTCTAAACAGGCATTTTTGCCATCTTGATCCGGTACATATTGGATCTTAACGCCAGGGTCTATGATATCAAATTTCATGGCTTCAAGCTCTTGGTTAATCAGCTTGACCGACTCACCGCTCCATCCATAAGAACCAAAGGCAGCACCGATTTTATTTTTGGGCTTAAGTCCCTTCATATAGGTCAAAAAATCGCTGACCGTAGGAAACAATTGGTTATTAATTGTCGGCGATCCAACGATAACGGCAGCCGCATCCAGAACTTCGGTCATAATTTCACTTCGATGGGAACTTCGGATGTGTATGGGTTTGGCAATAACACCTTCTTCAACAATACCTTGAGCGATCTCCTCGGCCATTGTTTCGGTGCTATGCCACATAGTGTCATACACCACAACCGCTTTTTGCTCGGGTTCCTGACTTGCCCATTTGGCATAGGCATTGATAATTCTTCCTGGATCTTTTCGCCAGATAATCCCGTGGTCCGGGCATATCATATCGATTTCCAAACCAATTTCAGTCACCTTTTCCAAAAGTTTGAGTATCAAGGGCGAATAGAGCAAGAGAATATTTGCATAATATTTTTTTGCATGAAACATGATTTCGTCGCCCAACTGATCATCAAACTTTTCATGCCCTGCATAATGCTGGCCAAAGGCATCGCTGGAAAAGAGAATCTTGTCCTCTTTCACATAGGTAAACATGTTGTCCGGCCAGTGGAGCATCCGGGTTTCCAGAAAAGTAAGGGTTCTTTTGCCAAGGCTCAGCTCTTCACCATTTGCGACTCCATGATAATTCCATTTCTGTGGGAAATGTCGGGAAAGGTTTTTCAACCCCATTTTTGAACAATACAAGGGCTTGTCTTCCCCAATTTTATGCATGACCCGTGGCAAACTGCCGGAATGATCCATTTCCGTGTGGTTGCTGATAACATAGTCAATCTTTTTGGGGTCGATAATTTTAGAGATGTTTTCAATGAATTGGTCTGAAAACTCCTTTTTTACAGTATCGATAAGGGCAATTTTTTCATCTACGATTAAAAATGCATTATAGCTCGTGCCCTGGTAGGTGGAATATCCGTGAAAATCCCGGATATTCCAGTCATTAACCCCTACATCATAAATATTTTTTGCTATTTCTATTGGTTTCATTTTTCAGTCCTTAAATCTATTTTTTTTATGCTTAAGCTTCCATATTATTATTGAGTTCGCATCTTTTTAAATTTATCTTTTGATGCACCGCACCCCGGGCATTTCCAGTCATCAGGTAGATCTTCGAATCTGGTTCCGGGAGCTATACCGCTGTCCGGATCTCCTTGCTGCGGATCATAAATATAACCACACATAGAGCACACGTACTTATTCATCTTTGAACCCTTTTTTTTGGTTTTATCTTTTTAGTTCTTAAAAAAGATTATCTGTACAAATCCGCGCCCAAATATTTATAGTTAGTGCCCGAACGAAAACTAGGATTTTTCGTTAAGATCAAGGAAGACGAAAATTTTAACCACAGACATACATTGAGTATTTCGAGGATTAAAATTTGAGTCTGACGCAGATATTGGCGAAAAAGACAGTTTTCGTTCAGG
>MAXL01000199.1 GCA_001751005.1 Desulfobacterales bacterium S5133MH16 | reverse complement strand
AGAAATGTTGCAGTCGACTTCACATCGAATCATGCCGTCAGCGTAATAATTAAGTCTTCCGAGTTCATAACTCTCAATGCAAACAGCACCTCTTATGGAAGTGCTCCATGTTTTTACAAGGTGCCTGATGCCTCTAAGGTTTCCCCTGCCTAAAGATTGTATAACACCCGCCAGAACGATGTCGGATTCAAAACGTAAGTTTAATTTTCGAAAAATTTCCGGCAATGAAACCAGAACCCCGACACCGATGGAATTTTCCGTGATGCCTGCGCCGGTTATTGAATTTTCTCTGATGGTAAAATAATGGTCAATGTCTGCCCCCCAAATAGTATCAAGGTGTGCAACCACAAAAATAGGCGGCTTTGTTTCCGAGGTTCCCTTGACAATGCCGATGGGATTTCTGTAACCGTCGGTTGTGCATTCATCGACAAGGAAATCCGCCAGTCTCTCCATAAAAACACCGGTGCGTCTTTTCTCTTTAAACGTGGGGGCAGGTATCTGACCGATCAATACGATGTTGGTAATAATCGTCTCTTTTATGGATTTGATCGTATCGACAAATGCGGGAAGCTTATCCAGATAGCTATCCATGTTGACTCCATTACAATATGTTGGATGGTTGTGTCTTATTAAAGAATACACCAAAACATAGGGGGAGGTCAATATGAGATCTTTGAAAAACGTTCAATTTTGCCTGCCCAGTTAAATCTGTATTTAATATTTAACCGGGGTTCAAGTCCAAGGAAGGCCAAAATTTTAACCACAGGAATACATTGAGTATTTTGAGGATTAAAATTTGAGCCTGACGCCGGAATTGGGCAAAAGGGGGCGTTTTTCAAAGGTCTCAATATGTCTTTGTACTATAATGCTGTCTAATCGCCTCGCATAGTCCCGGTATGGTAAAAGATTCTGCAACAATGTGAATATCAAATCCCATATTACGTGCGGTATCGGCGGTTATGGGGCCGATGCATGCAATAGTGACATCCTGCATCAGGTTTTTGAAATCTTCGGATGGGAGAAGGGTATGAAGGTTTTTTACCGTAGATGAACTTGTAAATGTTATCAGATCTATTGTTTTCTCTTTAAGCCGTTTGAGCAAAAGATTCCCATTATCCGGAACCGCTCGGGTACAGTATGCGGTGACTTCATCGACAACAGCTCCCATCCGGGTCAATTCTAAAGGAAGGATGGGCCTTGCCTCCTTTGCTCGGGGGATCAGTATCTTTTTGCCGTTTAAATCTTTCCCGGCAAATGCCTTGATAATAGACTCAGCTCTGTAAGTTTCAGGAACAATATCGCTTTGTAACCCAAAATCCAAAAGTCTTTTTGCCGTTGCAGGACCGATGACCGCAGTATGTACATTACGCAGCGCGCGGACGTCCTTGTTTTTTGCAAAAAGCCGGTCAAAGAAAAAAGATGCGCCGTTTACACTGGTAAATATCAGCCATTCATAGGTCGAAAGATTTTGAATGGCCGTGTCCAGCGGTTTAAAATCATCCGGAGGGACTACTTCAATGGTCGGGCATTCCAGGCACTCTGCCCCAAGATCGGAAAGGCGCTGAACCAGTTCGCTGGCCTGTTCCCGGGCCCGGGTCACCACGATACGGCGTCCCATAAGGGGACGGTTTTCAAACCATTTCAGCAGTTCTCTTAACTTGACAACATGGCCCACAACAATAACGGCAGGGGGTTTAAAACCGGCATCTTTCGCACGCTCTGAAATCGTACCGAGTGTTCCCGTAACAGTGGTCTGCCTAGGCGTAGTTCCCCAGCGAATAAGCGCAACGGGTGTATCCGGGTTCATCCCATGGTCAATAAGCCGGTTTGTTATATACGGCAGGTTTTTAACTCCCATCAAAAATACAAGGGTTCCGATCCCTTTGGCAAGTGCTGCCCAGTCAATGCTCGATTCTTCTTTTAAAGGATCTTCATGTCCGGTTACAAAGGCAAGAGTGGATGTGAATTTTCTGTGAGTCAGCGGGATTCCGGCATACGCAGGGGCTGCTATGGCCGAAGTTACGCCGGGCACAATTTCAAAAGGGATTTCATTCCTGACAAGTCTCTCTGCTTCTTCTCCGCCACGGCCGAATACAAAGGGGTCGCCTCCCTTAAGCCGGGTAACCGTTAGACCTTTTTGGGCTTTTTCTGCTATCAGGGAATTAATTTCATCCTGAGAAAGTGTGTGATCTCCTCCTTTTTTCCCGACATAGAGGATTTCGGTATGTTTTTGGGCGTGTTTCAACAGGATCGGGGACGCAAGATAATCGTATATTAACACATCGGCTTTCTTAATACATTCAAGTCCTTTTACAGTAATCAATCCGGGATCACCGGGTCCTGCACCCACAAGATAAACTTTACCTTTCATGATTTTCATTAAGTTGTGTTCTAAGGTTTTCCATTATGGTTTTTGCCCCCATTTCAATGAGGCGATCAGCAAGTTTTATACCTATGATTTCGGATGAATCTTTATGACCTGAGAGGGTTTCCCTAATGACGGTCCTCCCGTCCACGGTTGCAACGAGTCCACAAAGGGTAAACCTGTTTTTTTCGATTTTTCCGTGGGCTGCAATCGGAACCTGGCAGCCTCCTTCCAGGCGGTTTAAAAAAGCCCGCTCACCCATGACCACGGTCCTTGTTTCATGATGCTCAAGCAGAGTAATTATCGATTCCACTTCAGGATCATTTTCCCTGATTTCAATACATAGGGCGCCCTGGCCCACTGCCGGCAGCATGATCTTTTCATCCAGATATTCGTTTATTCTGTGTTCAAGACCCAGGCGCTTTACGCCGGCGGCCGCCAGAATTATGGCATCAAGATTTTCAGCGTCGAGCTTTTTAAGACGCGTATCCAGATTTCCTCTTAAGGGCCATATAACCAGATCGGGCCGGATATGGAGAAGCTGAGCGGTACGTCGAAGACTGCTGGTACCGATCCTGTCGTTCTGCCCAAGTTGGGAAAGAGGCAACCCTTTTTTTGAAATTAAAACATCTTGCGGGGTTTCGCGCCGAGGAATCGCTCCGATGCACAGACCGTCCGGTATCTCGGCCGGCATATCCTTCATGCTGTGTACGGCAAGGTCTATATGGCCGTTCAACAGCGCCTCCTCTATCTCTTTTACAAAAAGCCCTTTGCCGCCAACCTTGGCAAGGGCCACATCAAGAATTTTATCACCTTTAGTCTTTATGGGTACAAGTTCAACAGAAAGGGAGGGATGCCCGGCCGTTAAAGCTGATTTAACCCAGTTCGCCTGCCAGAGTGCAAGTTTACTGCCCCGGGTTCCGATTTTAATTATTTTTTCCATTATTGACTGCAGGTCGTACAACTGGTGGCGGTACACCCACTGCATGCTGATTCCGAGGCAGCAGACTTGACCGTTCGGCCATGGCTTCCCTTACTGAAAAAGCTGCATGAAGAAATGAGTTTCTTAACTTTTTTGCTATTGCATGAAGGGCACTCCGGCTGCTCAATTCCAAAAATCAGACATTCAAAATCTTTTTCGCACACATCACAGTGATATTCATAAATCGGCATTATTAATCACTCCCCGTTCGGATTAAGTTTTTTTTCACCAACCGACTGGAAACGTTACGAATCAATCTAATCATCAAAATCATTAAATCAACCCGGCATTCAATTTCTGATCCCTGAACCTCAGAACCCTAATCTAATAATCAATTGTTAATTATTAACCGTTGTTTATTAACTATCATTTCCTGAACCCTGCTTGCCCAGTTAAATTTTTCGCAGAAAAGGAACGCAGCGAATTTAACCGGGGAACCTCAGAACCCGTGAACGCTTACTTGTTTTCTACCCTATTTCTTCTATAACCCCGGCAGCTATGAGCGGAAGCATGATTTCATGGTGGCCCGTAAGGTTAAACCCCTGCCCCCCCCTGGCAGTAGGCCTGTTCACAACATTTGTAACGGGACGGTAATGTCTGATGAAATCCATGTTAACCGAAGTGAAATTATCAAGAATATTTCCAAGATTTCGGGCAAGTGTTACCGCCTTTAAAAAAACCTCCGGCAATATGACCGCAGACCCCACATTCATATAAACTCCCCCTTCCAGTGTGGCGATTACCGATGCAAAGGTACGAAAATCCCGATAGGTTGCCGCTCCTGTCAGTTCCGGGTCAAACTCGGGATGTATATGAATCGTGTCTGTTCCGATTGCCACATGAACCGTTACAGGTATGCCAAGACGTACGCCGGCCGCAAAGATGCTTTGGTCCATAAAGGGCAGATTTTTTTCGATGATGTTTCGTCCCACGGATTCTCCGAGTCCTGCAGACTTTTGTCCGGCCAGATGAGTGGCATCACTGATAAAGGAGTTCGTCTCATGGGCCATCCCAAAACTGCCGTTACCAATGGATGCTGCGACATCTTCCGATGTCTGACCGGCCATAGCAATTTCGAGATCGTGAATAATACCCGCTCCGTTCATTGCAACGGCCGTGATAATTCCTCGCTCCATAAGGTCTATAACAACAGGGTTTAGCCCAACTTTAATAACATGAGCCCCCATGGCCAAGACTATGGTTTTTTTATTTTTAAAGGCTGTTGCAATTGAAGATATGACGGTTTTGATATGTCTCCCGGCAAGAACGTCCGGGAGGCGATCAAAAAACTCCTTAAAATAAGACCCCTTTTGCCAGGCTTTGGCAAAATCCGACGTGGCTACCCTGCTCTTTCGTTCCGAAAGCGAGTATGTTTTTACCCGGCTTAAATCAATTGGCTTAAATTTCTCTGACATGATTATGTGTTACCGACTTTTTCCGGAAACAGTATCCGTTCCACAAGATCACATAAAATGTGTCCCAAAGTAATATGTGCTTCCTGAATCCTTGCCGTTATGTCTGATTTTACCGAAAATACCAGATCGGCACATTGGGCCAGCTCTCCGCCGCGACCGGTCAGTCCAATGGTAAACATTCCGATTTTCCCGGCAGCGTGAATTGCTTGGATCACGTTTTTAGAACTGCCGCTGGTACTGATACCTATGGCGACATCATCCTTTTTACCCAGCGCTTGTACCTGCTTGGAAAATATTTCATCAAAATGATAGTCATTCCCAATACTTGTAATTATAGATGTATCGGTAGTCAAAGCAAGAGCCGCAAGCGGCGGCCGTTCAATCTGAAACCGGTTTACGAATTCGGCGGCAATATGCTGAGCATCTGCAGCACTTCCTCCGTTGCCGAAAATCAGAATTTTGTGACCGGAGGTTATGCAAGAAACCAGCATATCGGCCCCCCTTAAAATGAGAGGAATATTATCTTTTATGAACCGGTCTTTGACCCGGATACTTTCTTGAAGTATATTCAGAACAATATTTTTCATAGATTACGCTACCGTTTCTATTCCAAACCTTGATATTTCGTTAAAAATAAGCCTGTTTTTTGGACAAACACATGTTAGCATCAAGCATCCAGTATCAAGAATTTTGTATTAATTTTTGAACCTTTTGGATCAGATCTTTGACATCGTACCCCAGATCGTTAGCTTTTTGGAACTGTTCCAATGCATCTTCAAGTTGATTTCTTTTAAGGTAAAGGTTGCCGAGCCGGTACCTGAACAGGCCGTTTTCAGGTGCAATATTGATACTCTGTTGACAGAATATTGTGGTAATTTCCGGGTTTTCACCCTGAAGATCAAATAGATAGCCAAGGGCGGAAAGTGATTCCGCGTCGTTTGGATTCTGCCGGATGACCTTTTTATATGCGGAAACCGCCTCATCTGTCAGGTTCATGGCCGCACAACACTCACCCAGATAACGCAATGCAAGTCCCGACTCCGGATTGAGCCTGACCGCTTTTTCAAGGCTTTTTTTCCCTTGTTCCGGCTTTCCCATTTGCAGGTAAAGTCTTCCGGTTTGAAACGCAACGTCAAATATATCTTTCTCTTTTCTGTCCGCATCAAGAAAGTATTCAAGGGCCTTGTCACAATTATCCGTTAGCATGTTTACCAGGCCTGCGTTATACAAGGCCATAGCTTCTTCAGGGTCGAGTCGAATTGCTTCTTCAAATTCTTCCAAAGCTTTTTCATAATCGCCCAAAACACTGTAGCATACCCCCAGACTGTTATGGACATTTACATTTGATGAATCGAGCATCAGTGCCGCATTAAATTCTTTGGTGGCTCCGTGGATGTCCCCTTTCTGATACAACGTGTCTCCGCTGATATTCAGGCTAGTGGAATCAAATAAAACCGTACTGTCAGGGCCGAAGAATGCAGCGTGATCAAGCGCTTTGCGAGCATTATCAATAACCTGGTCTTTATTGAAGTCTATGGTGGGAAAGGAGGCGATACCGATGGAAACGGTTTCATTGCGAAGTTCTGACAGGCGGTTTTTTATTTTATCGGCAAGTTTTAGGGGCGAAGTTTGGTTTTTTCCGGGGAAAAAACATCCGAATATATCGTGATCAAGCTGTCCCCACATTCCACTTTGGTTTTTGCATATTGCTTCGATAGCTTTGGCAACATCGGCCAGGAGGTCAATATTATTATCCATTGGATTTGTCTTGTCTTGATTATTTATAGTGTCGATTTTGACAACCATAGCCTCAAACTTTGTTGAAGAACCGAGTGCAGTCATGGCGTTATCCACGAAATGTTTCCCGCCAAGGATGTCCGGAAACATTTTTGACAGTCTGCTATATTTAAGACTAGAAGTATCCTCTACCTTGTCATCCTTTGGCGTAGAATCTGATTTGCAGAAAAGAAACTGCCGGCTGGAGCAGCGGTGATGAAATAATTCCGGCTTTTTGTGTGTCATTATCAGACCTTTCTCAGCATGTTTTCGAATGCTTTTTTAATAATAGGCAGTTCATCATCCAGTATGGTCCTCAAATCCATAATAAAACGATCTTCTTCTATCCTCCCGATTATGGGAATGTCGTTGCCGCGCATCTTTTTTTCGATGAAATTCACAGATACCCCCTGAACCGTGACTCCGACACCTTTACTGGGCAGTTTTAATAGCGGAAACGAGCCGCCGCCCGGTCTGGAGGAAAGATCCATAAGTTTTACAGACATGCGGTAGTCACCTGTATTCTCCAGCAGTTTGGCAAGCTCAATCGCTTTTGTTTCAATATGACCCACAGGAAGAGTCAACATGCGTAGTGTGGGAATGGAATTCATTTCCCTGTCTATGTTTCTGTAATGTCGTATGGTGCCTTCAAGCGCGGCAAGGGTCAGTTTATCAATGCGAAGCGCTCTGGTAATCGGATTTTTCTTGATTCTGCCAAGCATATCCTTTTTTCCGACGATAATGCCGGCCTGAGGACCTCCAAGAAGCTTGTCCCCGCTAAAAGTGACAACATCCGTTCCTGCCGCCACTGATTCCTGGACAGTCGGCTCCTTTAATAAACCGTATTTTGAAAAATCGACAAAGGTACCGCTGCCGAGATCTTCCATCACCGGAATCTGATATTTTGCACCCAGGGCAACAAGCTCCTCCAGTGAAACATCTGCTGCAAAACCCACGACGCTGAAGTTGCTTGTATGGACTTTTAACAAAAGACCCGTGTCATGCTCGATGGCATTTTCATAGTCGTCACGGTGGGTACGGTTTGTGGTGCCGACCTCCTTTAAAATACCACCGCTTTTGGCCATTACATCGGGAATTCTGAATGAACCGCCAATTTCCACAAGTTCTCCCCGTGATACAATAACCTTTTTTCCTTTGGATAGGGTTTCTAAACAAAGGAGCACGGCTCCGGCATTGTTATTCACCACCATGGCCGCTTCAGCACCGCTTATTTCACATAAAATATCTTCAACAATGCTGTATCTGGAACCGCGAACGCCTGTTGACAGATCAAATTCCAAATTGGAATATCTGCTTGCGATAGTCAAAAGATTCTCCACAGCAGCATCAGCAAGTATTGATCGGCCAAGATTTGTATGGACAACAACACCGGTGGCGTTGACAATGCGTTTCAGATTCGATGTCATCGCTTGTTTAACACTATTTTTAACCGTTTCGAGGATAATGGAATCCGAAAGTTTTGTGTCCGTTATATCCTGTTTGCCATCCATAATAATTGTCCGAAGATTCTCAACCACAGAACGAATCGAGCGAACCAGAACCGATTTGGGAATATTATTAAAGAAAAGATCTTCCTTTGAAAGCCCAAGGATATAATCCACTCCGGGAAGCATTCGCAAAAGGGTCTGCTGTTTTTCGGTTAAATCCATTTCTTTTTCCGGAGCTTTCTTAATTAAATTTGTAATGAAGAATTTATCTTGGTTTCTAAAATAAAGTTCATACCATTTTAAAGTCATTTATTTCAATAGATTTATTTAAAATGTAAAATGCAGGTTGGAAAAAATGCTTTATGGATGGAGAATTATAAGCTATGTAATCTCTTAGTGTTAAATTTTGTGCTTTTTGT
>MAXL01000198.1 GCA_001751005.1 Desulfobacterales bacterium S5133MH16 | reverse complement strand
TTCGCCCATTTCAAGAAAGTCGAAGGTGTATTCATCTTTCACGGCAAGCTTCGCCTGTGCACGCTGTCCGGGTGTCACCGTCTTATTGAAGTTGGGTCATCTTGCATAAAGGTACGAAATGCGACATAGGAATTTTTAGAAGGGTGGGTATTCATAGCCACAAGATTGTCAATTGTCGACGATCTGAGGGAGTCACCATCGCTGTACTTGGGCAGATCATCAAACCATTGTTCATCTCCCAGAAACTTACTAGGGCAGAAACCAAGGAAGCCAAAGATCACCTTCTGGCGGCCATCACCACACATTCCGTGATCTCTTGGGCGCACATAACTCTGCTGGGGGAATACGATTTTTCAGACGAAAAATTGCAAGATTCCGTCGGAATCCTACCACCCAAAACTGGCTACATAGGAAAGCTGGAAGTTCGACGGAGACAAAGTTCAAGAAAAGACTGCTACATCAGGGATTCCGACAATTCCTATGTCGCGTTTCGTACCTTTATGCAAGATGACCCAATATACGTTTTTGGGCGTTGTGCCAAAATACCCTATTTGTGCCGAAGCATGGGTGGGTATCCCTTCTTTTATAGCGATAACGCTCAGGATAAAGAATTGGTTTAGAATGTTGATAACGAATTTCCAGTTGGGGCTAAAACAAACGATCAGTAGTGGTAGCGCAACTGGGCGATATAAATTGCATTTTCAGATACTTTATAAATGAGCCTGTGTTCATCAGTGATTCGTCGGGACCAGTAGCCAGAAAGAGCATGTTTAAGTGGTTCAGGTTTGCCAACACCTTCAAATGGATTTCGTTTCTTTTATGAGGGTATTGATACGACGAAGAACCTTTTTATCGGTTTTTTGCCAAAAGAGATAATCATCCCAAGCGTGGTCAGAAAAGATGAGCTTCACTCTAAAAGTTCCTTTTCGGTCCCTTTGTCGTTTTCAAGTTGGGTGATAGATTCAATCAAACGCCTGATGTTTTTTGGTGATCGTAAGAGATAAGCCGTTTCTTCAAGGGCTTCATAGTCGTCAAGTGACATAATAACCACAGAGTTAGAGGTTTTACGTGTTACGATTACCGGAGTGCGGTTTTTACATACTTTTTCCATTGTTTTTGCAAGGTTTTGCCTGGCGGCTGTATAGGTTATAGCTTCCATAAAACACCTCCTGTACAGTTTGTTGTACATATAAAAATGCTGTTGTCAAGCAGATTTTTAACCTGGCCGTTTCCCAGTATAAAGGGGATGCATCTGAAGGGATCGAATGTCATGCCACTCTGACCTCGTATTTTCTCGGTGATTTTCGATTTCTGTTTGTTTTTTCCTTGATCCGCCGTTTGAAATATTTGTCGGCATCCTCAAAAAAATCAAATGTCCATGATCGCTTATCCCAAATCTTACCCCTCGTTCCACTTTCCTTTTTCACCATGTACTGACCGTGGTATGCTTCCAGGCGGAGATTGTAGAAGGTTTGCCCTGGACTATTCGGGACAATCAAACAGATCTCTTTGATCGAAACGGGTTCAAATAGATTCAGTTGTATCTCTTCCATGACAAGGTTCCAATTTCTTCGAGCTTCCCCTTTTTTCAAATATCGTTCATCAAAACATCATTGACTTCCTTACTCGTAAGACCAAGATACCTCATGGTGACCGCCGGACTGCTGTGGTTGAATCGTTTTGCGAGCACTTCAAATCCAACACCATATTTGATTCTCTGGATATAGCCGAAGGTTTTCCGGAGGGTATGGGCACCATAGTTGCCCCGCAGGTTGATCGCTTTCGTCCACTTTTTCACCAGGGCATTGACGGCCTGGATTGTTAGAGGGGCTTGTGTCTTGCGGCTGGCAAATAGATAGTCCTCGTTGTCAGGTTTAAGAATTTCCGAATAGCCTTTGATGGTTTTGTACACGCTATTGTTGACCATCAGCACATTATCTTTTCCTGTCTTGCTTTCCCTGATGATAATCGACTGACCCGGTCGCAACCGCTTCACATCTTTGGCTTTGAGTTTCAGCAGATCTCCGGTTCTCAGCCCGTTATTGACTCCCATCGTGAACAAAAGGAGATTCCTCGGATTATTGGCAAGTAGCTGTTTGATAGCTTTAATGTCTTTGATCTCACGGATGGGGTCTACCGTGATCCTGTCTCCTTTTCTTGGATGATTCGGATTTTTTATTTTCATCGTTTTTTTTCGCTGATTTTCTGTCACCGTTTCTCCTTTAATCTTTTATTAACTTTATAGCATAAAAAGGCTATAAAGTTAATAAAAAAAATAGCCAAAAGAAATTTTGTAGGCTTGAAATGGTGATAATTAGTTAAAATATTAAGGGAAATTCACGGAGGGCCAATCTTAACTTTTAGGCTAAAGTTAAGATTGAATGACGACCACAGACAGCGAATATCAACAGAAAGGTGAAAGGATTAGGGATCTCGGGTGTGGAGTTAAAAAAAATAATTATTACCCTTGTTTTCCATACAGAGAGTTCATAAAAATAATTATAATGCTTTTGCAAAAAGTCGGATTCTGTGACTGCATACCTCGTAAATTTCTATCAGGGCGATTCCCGGAATCCGTTTATTTATAAGGCCTATCCATGTATTGCTTAAAAATTGGACATTCAACACATCTACAACTTCCCCAGACACCTCTGTTTTAGAGGAATGGCGTTTTAGGAACATGCTTTTTTTGTCATAAAACTATCCAATCTTTCTACGGGATAGGAGTCAAAATTTACGAGGTCTGGACTGAATGATATTGTTGCAAGGTTTGTTGTTGGTCAATTGTCAAGGGATCTCAACCGGGCGCATCCACTGACAAACATTGTGATATCCATTAGAAATCTACAAAAAATTGCTTGATTGCTGAGTGTTCTATATGGCAAGGAATCGAAAGAAACATGGCGTTGATTCCTATGGACTCTGACCGTTTGGGCTGGAAATAGGCTATGCAGTATAATACCACCTTTACAGAAGGAAGTTTCTGCAGCATAACACGTTCGTCAGGGGTA
>MAXL01000197.1 GCA_001751005.1 Desulfobacterales bacterium S5133MH16 | reverse complement strand
TAAAAATGACGGCCAGAACCCCAGCGCTTCATTCAAAGACAGGGGGATGGCCAGCGCATTGAGCTATATCAACTTTCTGGTTCAAAAAGGTCATACTTCCGATGTGCTTGCCATATGTGCTTCCACCGGGGATACCTCGGCTGCCGCAGCTTTGTATGCATCCTTTCTTCAACCCCATGTTAAATCCGCAGTGCTTCTACCTCATAAAAAGGTGACCCCCCAGCAACTTTCTCAGCCTCTGGGAAGCGGTGCCGCCGTGTTCGAGATGCCGGGGGTTTTTGACGATTGCATGAAGGTTGTTGAAACCTTGTCGGAAAATTATAATGTCGCACTTTTAAACTCAAAAAATGCCTGGCGTATACTTGGGCAGGAGTCATATTCATATGAAATCGCACAGGCGTTTGAATATGACATGGAAAACAAAGTCATGGTTGTGCCGATCGGTAATGCGGGCAATATTACTGCTGTAATAAGCGGGTTTTTGAAATTTTATGAGACCGGCATTATACGTTCTTTGCCGAAAATATTGGGTGTTCAGTCGGAACATGCCAACCCTGTTTATCGGTATTACCTGGAACCTGACGCTGCAAAACGAAAATTTATTCCAGTAGATGTTAAGCCGAGTGTGGCCCAGGCAGCTATGATCGGGAATCCTGTTTCAATGCCGAGAGTCATTCATCTGGTGGATCTTTATAACACGTTGTCCGGTAGGCAGAATGTCTTTTTTATAGAGGTTGACGAACAATCGATAATGGACTGGGAACTTCTGGCTAACCGTAATGGACATATCGCCTGTACCCATGGCGGCGAATCTCTTGCCGGTCTGATAGTCGCTCGCAAGCAAAAAATTGTTGGGCAAAACGACGTTGCCATCGTCGATTCAACGGCTCATTCACTCAAGTTTTCGGGTTTTCAGGAGATGTATTTTAAAAATAGTTTCCCTGCAGAATTCGAAATTTCTCCGGATCCGGATCTTATTAACACTCCTGTTTATGTTCATCCGGATGATCTTACAAATGTTCCTGCTCCGGGAAAACCATTGAAAGGCGAAGCGCTCGATCGGTTTGTCCAAGGTGTATCCTCCGAGATCGCAAAGATCTTGAGTCTCAAAAAAAGGCAGAACGCATGAAATTCCCGGGAGCATCTTTAGCATCCGTCTTTTTGGTGATAATCATTCTGGCATGCCTGATGTTTCCCTGTTCCGCATATAATGCGTTTTTGTATAAAAACTATATCATTCGATACGACAGAGGCTGGGACATATTATGTGATCCATATGTTGTGAAAAAAGACGACTGGCTTTACAAACTCTTCAGACAAAAAGGGGAAATTGCGAACAGGGACTTCCCGGAATTTTTGGGGATATTCAAACGGATAAATCCGCATATTCACGATATAAACAGGATTCGTGCCGGTCAGCATATTATTATTCCATTAAAGAAGTTAAACCAGGCTTCCATGTCCGGACAATCTTCAGGCGTGGTTACAATCCCCTTTGTGACCATTCCCAACATATCTGAAACCCTTAAAACGTATTCATCAGAATATACCGTCCAAAAGGGAGATTGCATATCAATTCTTATTTCGACAAGATATGGGCCTTATGGCGAAAAGCCATACAAACAAGGCATCAAACTGTTCAAACTGATCAACCCTGATATCAAAGATCTGAATCACATTTATATCGGCCAGGATATCCTTATCCCGGATCCGGCTATTCTAAGCCAGCCATGGTATCACTCCCTGTTTGACCTTTCAGCAGATAATAACAAGCGTCCCGATATGAACCGCTCAATTCTGACGTCTAAAAAAACACCGGGGGGTTCTGTCTCGGAAGACAGGGAAAAGCAACAGACGACTCATTTATCAAAAGTTTCGTCGGTTTTAGATGGGAAACTTTTTAATAACGGCGTCTACTATTTTCCAAGGCCGGGCCGGGAGGATTTAGCACTCGACCTTTCCGAAACTCCCTTAATAGAATTTAAAAATGGAACCAGAATCCTTTTTCTAACGGACGATAAAAATCAGGAACCCGAGCTGGATAGGGTAAAATCCTTCTGGAAGGATCTGCATATCGTTGGAATTACGCCAAACCATTCTGTTAAATATGTGTTTGATGCTGTTTTTAAAAGCTTGGGCAAAGATTTTTCAAAAAAACCTTTGTCTTTTTTCGATCAAGGAGTCAAAGTTGAAGTCCGGGGGGAATGGATATTTAATAAAATTGCCGAGAAAGAAAATATCGTGCGCCATTTTTGTATATCGCTTATTGATCACCCGAGCGAGCGTACTCCCGAATCGATTTTGCGTTATCTGGATCAAAATAATATAGTTTTAAAAGAGATTCTCACCGGGGAAAATACTGCCGCACAGAAATTTAATAGACCGGGTCCCCATAAATCGGGTGAAACTGTGAGTCCCATCGATTCTTCAGATCAAAAATCCTTTGTAAATGATTTGATTACGGCTCTGGGTTACAACTACTCATCCAATGTCAGTATTTCATTTCCGTATTCCGGAGTTCAAGTAAACACGGTTTCAAATCTTTTTACCGGAAGTGACGGAAACCCATACCTTGTGGACTTTGGGGATCTTTACGGCGATGCGGTTTCCGCCATTCAAAAGACCGGCTTTACCATCATTCAGATAAAACACGATGATAATGCTCACATTATAATACAAAAGATTCTTGGCGCCATGGATATTTCTTATACCAATAATCCAAGTTTTCTTGCAGCCAAAAGACCTGCCATTTATAATACGGTTTTCACCATGCCCGGTTTTCTGGTTGCGGATGCAGGAAAACCCAGAATTCTTCTTTCATTTGCCCCTCTGCATAATGGGATAATTCAATTTTTGACAGATCAGGGGGTTAAGATCAGTATGATCCAACCGTCTAAAGAAGTCACTCAACATATTAATAATAAG